>NZ_PEIG01000023.1 GCF_002749975.1 Gloeocapsopsis sp. IPPAS B-1203
TCTGATAGAATTTAGGCAGCATTTTTTGTGATAGGCAGGCGATGTCAATAGCCAGCCTATCTTTTTTTGACCCAAAGCTTAAAACTATTATCTAGCTTTACTTTTAGCCCTCCTGTCACCCCATCAGGGTTATCAGTGAGAAGCGATCGCTGTGACGGCACAAAGCATAGAGAGATTGTATTTCAATTCAATTTAAGAAAATACAACTTAGCCTCAAACGTTCATAAAGCCACCATCAACAACTAGATCTGCTGCTGTCATGTAGGAAGACTCATCACTGGCAAGGAAAACGGCACTAAGAGCAATCTCCTCCGCTGCACCAAACCGTTTTAGAGGGGCAGATTGCTTAATGTAGTTTTCAAAGCTGTTGAGTACCTCAGGTGCTAGTCCCATTTTGTTTTGAAAATTAGTTGGTACAAAGCCAGGGCTAAGAGCATTCACGCGTATCTTGCGAGATGCCAATTCAGCCGCCAGGGTTCGAGCCAACGATCGCACTGCTGCTTTTGTTGCAAAGTATACACTACCCATAGCCGCACCTTTCTCACTTACTGCTGATGCATTCAAGATGACGCTTGCCCCTTCATTCAGTAATTCTGCAAGTTTTTGCACTGTGAAAAATACACCTTTGACGTTAATATCAAATTGATCGTCGTAGAACACTTCGTCTATGACATCTAGTGGCGCAAACAAGCCGATGCCTGCATTGGCAAACAGAATATCAAGACCACCAAATTCTGCTTTTACCTGTGCTGCTAGCGCGTTGAGATCGTGCAGCGATCGCACATCTGCACGGATCGGAATAACTCCAAGTTCCTTTGCTGCGGATTGCAGACGTTCTTCATTCTGTCCAGTAATAATGACCCGTGCGCCTTCTACGACAAACTGTTTGGCAGTTTCAAACCCGATTCCTGTTGTTCCACCTGTAATAACCGCTGTTTTGTTGTTCAAGCGTGCCATAGCGATTCCTCTTAATAGTTTGTAGATCAACTTAGACCAATTAGTCTAAATTAAGGCAAAAAAATTAGACCATTTTGAGCAGCATTACTGTTGCCTCTATAGTACTCTGCAAAAGCTTTTCGTCTTCCACGACTCGACCTAGCAAAGCCATCCCTTGAGTGGTGCAAAGCAGCATACGAGCAACGTTGCGGGAGTTAACGGCTAAACTGATTTCACCTGCTTTTTGAGCACGATCAATAACGGTACAATAGGCATCTTCCAACCTTTGGAGGTGGTAACACAAAACCGATGCAATCTCTATATCATCTGTGTCAAAATCAGCAATGTTTGTACCTAACATACAACCTCGACTTCTGGGTAATGAATGTCGTTGCTGCAAATTTTGTAGGACTTGCTCAAGGTTTGCCAGGGGCGAACCCGCAACCAAAAGCTGATCTCGAATTGATTGCACCTCTGTTTGAGCATAGTAGTCTAATGCCTTGAGGAAAAGCGATTGCTTGTTGCCAAACGTGTCATAGAGGCTCTTTTTACCGATTCTCATGTGTTCAAGCAGTTCGGAAAGGCTAGCCGCCTCGTATCCTCGTGCCCAAAACACTTCCATTGCCCTTGCGAGGGCAACTTCAGGATCGAATTGTTTCTCGGGTCCTCGGCTCATGGTGGTATGGTAGCATTACTTGTACCGAACGGTCAATATTTTACAGCACATGACAAACCTTGAATTGTATCGAGCTTTCTATGAGGAAGATTACGATACCTTTCTACAGATCTGCACCTGCGATCTTGAATAGATTCAGAATGAAGGATTCCCGCGAGGAGCAACCTATCGAGGAGCAGAAACTGCTATGAGCTGAATTGGCTGTCCTAAAATTTGCTCAATCATCTCTGGTTGCATCGTCTGCAAATATTGGGTTTCAAATCCTGGTGGCAAAAACTCCAATAAGATGCGATTCTCCACCCAAAACTCAACCAGCCTGAAGATACTGTCTTCCTGATCGCGAGTCAAAACACGCCACCCTTCCCGTTGCCCAATTTGCTCAATCTGCTGCTGAGTTGTGGGAACCGAAATTGCAGCATGGATAGCCACTAAATCAGTAGATGTGGAAGGTAACAACTGAGCTGGTTTGATATCAGCACCTGGAGTCCACACAGTCCCTTGAGGAAACACCACGATACCGGTACCATAGCTGTCAAAAGGCATTACGTTGTAACTACCAGGATAAAAGAACTGGTAGGCTTTACCCTTCAAGATTTCTGCTAAAACGCTAGCAACACGCAATGGATCGTAAGCGTCGATTGAGATATGATGAATCATAAGAGTAACTCCATTCAATTAAAAGGTTAGAAAACATCTGAGCTTGGATCGGCGATCGCTTCCCTAGTAAAAGCGCGATTGTTCGTTGCTCAAAAATCAATCATTTGTTAATACTGAAGCTAGAAAATCAGGATGAGACAGATGCGGACAATGTCCAGAAGCTAACTCAACCGCATCAACTCCTAAGCGCTTGCGTGCAGCGTAGTGTGACCATGTAGGAGATATGATGCGATCATTGGTACAAACAATATATTTACACTCAACCGCAGACAAAGCTTGGAGAGGATTTTTTTCAAAAATATATGCCAGAGATTGTTGCGAACGACTTTTCGCGATCGCCCACTGTACTACATCCGGTTGACAATCAGAATAGAAAAAGTCCCTTAATACTGCTGCGTCTGAAAAGTCTTTCCCTACAGAAGCAGGTTCAAAAATATCAGGCTCATCATGAAATTGTTCGAGCATAATTGGGTCTTTTGGCTGGTAATTGAGTGATTTGAGCGCATCAGAACCAAGATGATGCGAAAGTTGGTCGAGTGTACTGACTCCAGGATGTGGAATCAACGCGGCTACAAATACGAGTTGACGCACCTTTACTACTTCAGCAACCAGGGGAATAATCGTACCAGCCATCGAGTGACCAACTAGCACAATATCATCGTCAGTTTTTGGCAGCACTTGCACGACTGTATCGGCAAATTGAGACAGAGTTGTAGATGCATTTTCAATTGGCAAATCCATTGCCACAGTTTTGTGACCTTGTGCTTCTAGGTAGGGAATTAGCAAATCCCAACACCAAGCGCCTTGGAAGGCTCCGTGAACGAGACAAAAAAGACTCATATTGATAATTAAAACTTTTGGTAACTAGTCATTGGTAATTGGCGAAGCCGCCGCACGCTGCTTGTGGTGTTCCAAGCAGAACGGCGGTCATCGTAAAAATATATATTTACTCATTACCTATTACCTAATTTCAAAAACCAACTCGTACTGGTACGCTTGTCACACGCAAAACTGATTCTTGTTGAAACTGCGTCTTGTACAGGCTAATAATTTCCTCAATTGCGCGTCTTTTTGCAGGGCTATTCGGATAAATCAAAATTAAGACCTTTGTTGGTTCTCGAACGATGGTTCCATTACTTCCGCGAAATTGTCCGCTTGCATCGAAGACAGTCAATCCATCAGGAAAACGCGGCGTGACGACATTGCGCAGAAATCTTTGAAATTGTTCCTCAGAGACAATTCCGCCTGGTCGAGATCTGCCAAAATATAACTCATCTTGCAGCAAAAGATTGGTGCGGCTCAAGCTATCTGCTGGTGCTTCTGGAAGTTGGGCGCGGGCTTCCGGTAATGCAGCCACCGAGCCTGTAAACAGCAGGCTAGTGATAAAAAGAGCGCTAAAACTTTTTCGTAAAGCGAGCATAGTGGTATTTCCTTAAGTATGGTTAAATAACAACAATATCTACAGCGCTAAGAGTTGGAATTCCAACAAGCGTTGCAATTTGGACTTGAAGCGCTGCACCTGTACCATCAGAGTCAAAAAACAGCGCTCCATTGTTGTTGTAAATGAATCGGTCATTAGCATCAGCCGCAGAGGAACCAAGGCGGAATTGACCAGATGCGATCGCACCTGCATTTAGCCCACCGCCAAAACCAGCAGCAGAAACCTGAATAAAATCATCCACAGCGACGAAGTCTGTAATCAAATCAATTCCTTCATTCGAGGCATTGAAACGAAAGCGGTCTGCACCTGCACCTCCGAGTAGGCGATCGCTCCCAGATCCTCCAATTAATAGATCGTTACCGTCTCCTCCAGAGAGGATGTCATTGCCCAAACCTCCATTAAGCGAGTCATTACCTCCTAACCCGCTGAGGATGACATTGATAATCGTGGATGTCATATTGTTGTTGAGTTCATTGCCCGTGCCAATGAGTCCACTTTCAAACTTGAGTACCAAGTTCTCTACATTGTCAGGCAGCGTAAAACTGTCATCCGACTCGACGGTATCAATACCACCATTGGCAGCCTCGACGATTGTGTCAACATTATTACGCTCAAAGACATCATAGACGTCATTACCTGCGCCACCTATAAGGCTGTCAACACCAAAAACACCAGAGAGCGTGTCATTACCCGCACCACCGAAGAGCGAGTCATCGCCATCTCCCCCACGGAGGGAGTCATTGCCATTACCTCCGTTGAGAATGTTACTGGGAACATTAATCCCAATATCTCCGCCAAAGAGGGAGTCGTTACCCGAACCTCCATCAAGGAAGTCAGTTCCCGCCCCTCCATTGAGGATGTCGTTACCCACTCCACCTGAAAGAAAGTCATCGCCGAGATCGCCAATTAATTCATCATTGCCAGCAAAGCCAAAGATATCATCGTTTCCGGTCGTTCCTACGAGATCATTTCCGCCAAAAAGGTTGTTGTCATCCCCGTTAGTACCAAGAATTGTTGCCATGTCGTTTTCCTTGCCTGGTAATTGGTAATGGGTAGGTGTGATTCTCTTTCAGAAACACTTCGCGCTCGCACTCTTACCCACTACAAGTGCAAGCACCATTTTTAAGCAACAATTAGGATATCTGCGGCACTGATATTAGGAGAGCCGCCAAAAGTATTGCTAGGATTGAGGTCGGCAATGATATTCCCTTCCGCATCGCCGCCGACAACGACTGAGCCGTTGCGGTTAAAACATAAGTTGCCTCTGACCGAGTTATAGGTAATCTTGGCATTACTGGAGAACTGTTCAGAGAAGCTATCGACAACCTCAAACTCAGACGGATTCAAAGTACCGCCTGCACCACTAAAGAGCGTGTCAAATGTGGTTTTGGATAAAACAATCTTGTCGCTACCCACACCAAAGTTTGTAATGGTATCTACACCAAGATCGTCAAATCTAAAAGCTTGACCTGTGCTGAAGAGGAATTGATCGTTACCATTACCGCCAATCAAGACATCATCGCCTTGACTGCCTTTGAGAGTGTCATTGCCAACTCCTCCGTTGAGCGTATTATTAGCTCGGTTGCCATCAATAAAGTTATTAAGCTCATTACCTGTACCGTTAACAGCGTCAAAACCTTTGAGATCCAAGTTTTCTACGTTGGCTCCCAGCGTAAAGCTGCCGTCAGACTCAACGATATCGATGCCAGCCCCAGGATTCTCAATGACGATATCATTAAAGCCAGTGATTTCGTAAGTATCATTGCCTAAACCACCTCTAAGCGTGTCGGAGCCTGATGAACCCGCATCAAGTTCGTCATTACCACTGCCACCAAAGAGGAGATCGTTGCCATTTCCACCGCCAATATCAACAGATCCCAAGGTGAATTGAGAAGCATCAACAACAGTGCCATTGTTACCACCACGTAGTAACGCGGTTTCAATACTATTTAATTGATCGACACCCTCACCCACTAAAGCAGTATTGGTTAAAGTGAGGTTGAAATCGCTGAACTCAGTAACTCGGTCAATACCCGCGCCACCATTTAATGTGTCATTGCCAGCCTCGCCCTCTAAGTTATCATTGCCATCACCACCGTTGAGGACATCATCGCCAGCTTGACCATCAAGAAGATCGTTGCCAGTTCCACCATTGAGCGTGTCATCGCGAGTACCACCTCTGAGTTGATCGTTGCCAGCTAAGCCATTGAGAGTTACCGATCCAAGGGTGAATTCAAAGGCACTAATTGAGTTATTACCTGCACCTCCAGTGAGTGTTGCCGTTTCAACGTTGCTGAGTGTATCAGTTTCATTACCGACTCTTAAACTGGTGTTGTTCAGGCGGATAGTCGCATCACCGGACTCAGTAACGCGATCAATGCCCTCTCCACCATCGAGAATGTCATTGCCTAATCCACCCCTGAGAACGTCGTTACCTGTATTTCCTAGAAGAGTATCGTTACCTGTGTTACCGAACAAACTATCATTACCTGTGTTGCCGAGCAGAGCATCATTACCACCGCCACCATCGACGCGATCGCTGCCTGCAAGTGCATCAATAATGTCGTTAGCTCCATCCGCAACGATGACATCGTTTCCGTTGGTTGGGTTGCCTGAAATAATTGCCATAGTTTTATACTTCCTTTGTTGGGTCTTGTGCAGAGTGCTTGTTCAGCAGAAATTTAGCGAGGACAAAATCACTCGCAGCCTGCTTTTTTGCAACTTTTGCAAGTTGGATTGGTAGAATTAACTGAATTCCTAGATTGTTAGCGATCGCTCTTTTCAAGCTTCAAAAGAGTTAGCGATCGCACTCATTTCAGTGTTGCTAGCTGTACTTGGGTGGCTCCATCTACACCATCGCGGTCAAAGAATAAGTTACCGTTGGTGTCGTTGTAGATGAAGCGAACTGCGGTTGTAGATCCTGGAAGCCGATCCCCAAAATTGGAGGACTTTGAACCGGAAACCTTGTCTAAAAATCTTCCCAGAATGAGGGATTTAGAAGGCTGAACAACGAAGCAAGAAAAACTATCGAATTGACAACACATAAATTCGACACCTTCAGGCAGACAGGTTTTTCAAAAGTGTTCTCAGGCTTTCTGGCTGCACAGCCGCAAGGTATGTTGGCATCAAGTCTGGAGGTAACAATTCCAGCATTACCTGGTTTTCAACCCACAACTCGATTAAGTCAATTACCCCTGCCCGTCTGCATCGAACAGCCCGCCAACCTTCACGCTCAGCAATCTCCCAAATTTTTGCCTCACTCACGAGGACTTCAATGTTTGCATGAGTAGCTGTATAACTCGTTGCAGGCTTGAAGTCAGAAAACTGAACAGGTTCCGTTTCTAAACCTGGCTTCAAGATGAGGCTTTTCGGCATCACCTCAATGGCTGTGCCATAAGAATCAAAAGTCAATGCGACATAGCTTCCCTCATGACCAGGGAATGGAACAGCCTGCCCCTGCCACAATTCGGCAATCACATTAGCAACGTGTTGTGGATTGTTGACAGCAATCGAAATATGATGAATCATGTGATTTCCTCAGTAGTGCCAAAAATTATTCTTAGCTGTCCGTTTGAAAGTTTAGTAGCGTGTCGAGTTATACGCGATCGCTCCCACAGGAAAAGTAGGTTTGTCTGCAAGTTGCGATCGCTGATAGCCCATCACTACTTGTAGCCCTGAATAGCTGCTCCAACTTGGCTAGATGAAGACACTAGCTTCAATTAAATTGGCATCGGCAGCAATCGCAATTAGATCGCCATTGGACTTTAAGTGAATAAAGGTATCTATACCTGAGCCACCTTGAGTATTTCCTAGTATCAAGTTGTATTGGTCGCGAGAGCCTGCCAAGTCAATTAAATCCCCGTCCAAAAATCGGTAATCTTCAATTACTGCAAAGCCCGCTCCCTGGTAATGACTCACATTCCCGTCACTCAGGACAAAAGTATCAGCACCAACAAAGCCTGCAAGCCTATCGAAGTCAGATTGAGTGTCAATAGCGTCTCCACCAATGAGAGTATCGTTGCCACCCTGACCATCCAGGATATCATTACCATCTCCACCAAAAAGGCGGTCATTACCTCTTGCACCACCAGGATCGGTGGGACTACCAGCGATGTAGTCATTACCTTCTCCTCCTGCGAGGAAATCATTGCCACCTCCACCCGCTAGCCTGACAGATCCCAGGAAGCCAGAAGCATTGATGATGTTACTACTAAAACCACCTACCAGCTCTACTCTCTCAATCGAGTTAATGCTATCAGTGCCAATACCTATTAGGCTATTGCTAGTTAGGGTAAAGTTGACATCACCCGACTCAAAAAGTGTGTCAAAGTTAGCTCCACCGTTGAAGATGTCATTGCCTAATCCACCTCCGAAGTTGTCATTACCATCGCCGCCTTCTAAGAGATCGTTGCGTGTACCGCCAATAAGAACGTCATCACCTCCTAAACCCAAAAGTCTGACATCTCCACGTGTAAAATCCCTAGCATTGAGAGAGTTAGCACTAGAACCGCCTTCTAGTCGCACAAATTCAATTCCGCTCAGGGTATCTGTGCCATTACCTATTAAGCTGGTATCGGTCAAGGTAAAATTGACATTACCTGACTGATTCAGCACATCAAAGCCAGCACCACCATCAAGAGTATCGTTACTAGCTCCGTTGTCGTTCAAACCGTCATCGCCGTCTCCACCGTTAAGACTGTCGCCACCTGCTCCTCCAGCGAGGATGTCATTTCCTCCACCACCAAACAAGTTGACAGTTCCTGTAAAACTCGATGCATTAATGATGTCATTACCAGTGGCAGTGGTTAGCGTGACGCGATCAATGCTACTTAAAGTATCTGTACCATTACCTATCAAGCTAGTATCGGTCAGAGTGAAGTTTCCGTTGCGCGACTCAATTAATGTGTCAATGCCAGCACCACCATCAAAGGTATCGTTACCGCCTCTACCAGAAAAGAAGTCGTTGCCATCTCCGCCATTCAGGATATCGTTACCCGTTCCTCCATCGAGGATGTCATTGCCACCTCTACCGGTGAGCGACACTGAACCAGTGAAACTAGAAGCATTCATGATATTACTACTAGCACCACCTGTCAGCACTACTCTTTCAATCGAGGTGAGGCTATCAGTGCCTTGACCTGTTAGGCTATTGTTAGTCAAGAAGAAGTTAACATCACCCGACTCAAAATACAGATCAAAACCACCGCCACCATCGATTGAGTCATCGCCACTTTGACCAGAAATTGCATCATTGCCTGCACCACCAAGAATTGTGTCGTTACCGTGTCCAGTAAAAGAGTAAATCGAGCCACTGAAAGCAGACGCATCGATGAAGTTATTGCCACCTAAAGTAAATAGCGTTGCGTTCTCAATTGAATTGAGTTGATCTGTGCCATTACCAGTCAGGCTAGTGTCGGTAATAGTGTAGTTAACATCGGCTTGCTCAGCAACAACTCGGTCAATACCACTACCACCATCGATGGAATCATTACCTGCTCCACCAATGAGAACATCAGCACCAGTATTACCAAGGAGAGTATCATTACCTGCACCACCGGCAACGGTATCGTTACCTGCGAGGGCGTCTATGTTGTCGTTAGCTGCATCTGCAACAATATTGTCGCTACTATCAGTGGGGCTGCCTATAATAATTGCCATATATATCCTTCCTTTCTTTGAGTTGGTATGTAATAGATCAGCTAGTGTTTTATGCAGTTAATTGCAGCCGACAACGTTATTTGCTCAGCACAAAACCACCTACAACCTGCTCGCGATCGAACTGCTGGTATAAAAGTGACTGAATAAATTCTTTGATTAGCGATCGCTACTTAGAAGATTTCAGAGCTTAGCTGCGTGTTGATTTATACGCGCTCAGGAGTAGCAGAAAGCCAATTTTGAACGGGGTGGAGTTTCGCATAGATCAACATTTCATTTAACCAAGCTGTGAAGAGAGCGAAGACATCATTCACAACCTCTAATGCTTGTTGTCTCATCTCCAAACTTAAGGGAATAGATGCGAGTTGAAACTCGCTATTGTCATCTCTAATGGCATGTCCCGTTTCCACAGTAAGATGAAACTTGCCAAAGTAAATATATTCCTGTTGCGTGATGCTTTGTAACTCCTGGGCAACTCGTGTAGTGTGGCTAAATAAAATATTGCCTGTGGCTTCAATAGCTTCAATAGCTGCCATTTTGACAATTGGATCGGCATTTAGGGTATATGCAGAGAGTTGATAAGATAATTGCCGAGTCATGCAAGTGTCTTTGCCCCAGAGAAATCGTAAGGTATCCACAAAACTTTGAGGACGGTCAAATCCCAGCACCTGCAAATCTCTCAAGAACCAATGCCAATGATGGTCATCTTCATAGGTATGCTCGTTAATCGCGTTCTGAACTAGATCAAAGTTGCTAGTCTCGTCACGAAATACATATTTATTGAGATCCCCAAAACTCATGATGAAATGGGCGATACAAGGAGAAAATCCTAGTCGTTGTAATGGAGAGATACTGCTGTCTTGCATGAATTGAAATAAAGGAGCTTGAGCAAACTCTGCTTTTTTGGTTTCAATGCGATCCAAAACATCTTGAAAAGATGCGAATTCAATATTAGAGGGAACCATACATTTTCAACTGATTTAGAAAATCTTCAATATTTTTGAATAGGGAATAAATGGATGTTATGCAACTTTCCTTTATGTCCCTATGTTTGTGCGTCAAAAGCAATTTGATATGAACACGCTCACTTGAAGAACGAGTAGTAACTGTAAATTCCGCTATGCGGCGCTAAGCTACAGAAAAGTCCATAAATATTCCTTTTGGCAATTCTTGCAGTACTCATCGATGACATTCCTTGAGTACTTGTGCTTGCACTCTGACTACTTGCACCACTGCTATCTGACCAGTAACCTGAAAGAGTGCAAGTCACTGTCTGATTGTTGTAATTTTTAAGGACATAAACAGTTGTATAAGGTCCAGTCGTAGTACCTTCATCGTCTCCAGGAACTCCCCGAACAATGG
Organism: Gloeocapsopsis sp. IPPAS B-1203; assembly: GCF_002749975.1. NCBI lineage: Bacteria > Bacillati > Cyanobacteriota > Cyanophyceae > Chroococcidiopsidales > Chroococcidiopsidaceae > Gloeocapsopsis > Gloeocapsopsis sp. IPPAS B-1203. Next base: position 10,728 of record NZ_PEIG01000023.1, read on the forward strand.
GACAAGCTACATATGCATACGAAGTACTAGAGTTATATATGTAATTTGATCCTCGAACCAGTTTTGGAAGATCAGTAGAAGTTGAGTGCTGACACATACTACCTGGGAATGCTTTGTATGAATCAGCCCATGCTGGGCTAGTAGTAATTGCTGTCGCAGACATCAAAGTTGCTAGTGCAACGATCGCTTTTGTCTGTTTAGAGATTTTTTCTGAAATAATCATAGTTTTGTCCTTTTTTTAGTAGTGGGTTTAAATGTAATGTGCTAGCCAGTGTTGTTAGCACAAACCCATCCGCGACGTGCTTAATACAGCAGCCGGAATTAAGTTATCAAGCTGAAATAAATATCAAGTTGCAGTTCAGTAGAATTGAATCATGCAATTCTGTGACTGTTGTTCTTGAGGCTAATTGCGATCGCTGAATGGATTGCTGATACCATCTAGCTTAGAGAAAACCATGATTATTGGCAGTAGGAAAAGATCGGATCAAATGTCGGAAATGATCGGATCGTTGCTTAAATAACGTTTGGGAATGGGTAATAGGTAATGGGTAATAGGGAACTTGAAAAGCACTTCTTCTGTTAGCATTTAGCCTAAAAAAGTTAATAGCCAATAGCTAATCGCTATTTAATCACCAATTACCAATTACCAGTTACCAATTTTAAGGAAGAACATTGATGCGACCACAACACATTAGTTGACCTGAAGTTAAAGTCAATGTCTCAATTGCAACTTCTGAGCCGAGATCGATCTGAAAATGATCGATATCAAATAGTTCTGTGTCGGAATGAATTTGTAGTTCTTTTAACGCTAATGTTTGACCATCAATTAATTCTAATCGCGTGTTCAGCATGAGTGGCATTTGGCGATCGCTCTCCATTATGCCGTTGATTGTTAGGCGATCATTACTGAGAATGACTTGCTCCCAGTGAACTGCTTGATGTGTAATGCTATTTTCTGTAAGAAACGATTTAAGTATGGTAGTCAGCGCCTCTGCAAGTAAGGGAGACTTTAAGGAAGCATTCAAATCAGATTCATCCAAGCGTACTTCGCCGAAAACTGGTATAGGTTCGAGTAATCGTAATGGTTGACCGCGCAATACTCCGCCCAGATTTGTTTTAATATTGTTGCCTGCGATTTTTAGTTGGGTAAGATAAAGTCCTTGATAAACTGCGTTTTGCGCCGAAATAGATACTTGGGGAATATAACCTGAGAGAATTTGGCGATCGCCTCCTGAAATCTGAACATCGAGATGCGCGACCTGCTGAACTTGCGATCTCAGCAATAGGCGTACAGCAGGTGACAACACTTTGGTGATGATCTGACTTTGTTTAGAATGGCTACTATGTTCCGCTTCAAATTCTGTCTTTTGACTCCCCACGTTCTCGCCTCTAGCTCTTATGATTGAACCCGTAGTTTTTCTTTAATATTTGTACACAATTTACTACATACAATGACAAAATTTTATATAGGCAGAACCGATTAATTTTTTTTATCATGGAGGAAAGAATTCAAAAAATTCTCTCCCAGTGGGGTGTTGCGTCACGGCGACAAGCAGAAGAGATGATTCGGCTGGGACGGGTGCAGTGCAATGGAAAAGTCATTGAGTTAGGACAAAAAGCCGATCCTCAGGTTGATGCAATTACAGTTGATGGCAAGCTGATCCAACTGCGATCGCGTCCGCAACCAGTTTATCTCTTACTCAACAAACCAGCTGGAGTTATTTCTACTCGTCACGATCCCCAAGGACGCCGCACTGTTATGGATCTCCTGTCACCAGAATTACGTGTCGGTCAAGGTATTCATCCTGTTGGACGTTTGGATGCAGATTCTACAGGAGCATTACTCCTGACCAATGATGGAGACTTGACACTAGCACTCACTCATCCCAGACATAATATTACGAAAACTTATCATGTTTGGGTAGAAGGTCATCCACCACCAACAGTGTTACAACAATGGCGTCGCGGCATAATTTTGGATGGTCGTAGAACTCGACCAGCTAAGGTCAGTGCGATCGCTCAAAACAAAACACATACTTGCTTAGAGGTTATTCTCCAAGAAGGAAGAAATCGTCAAATCCGACGTATTGCTCAAGCTTTAGGATATCCCGTACATCGGTTACAGCGAACGGCGATTGGCTTGATTCGATTACAACCGCCACCCTTATCTGAGGGTTGCTATCGTCCCTTAAAAGACTTTGAACTGCAATTTTTGCGGGATCAAATAGACCGTCTACGTGTTGAAGAATCAGGTGCAATCAAGGAGTGACAAATTATGAAGTGGTGTAGGAAAAAGATTGAGATTGAACCTTCGCTCGAACAAAGAAAAGTAGAAAAATTACTAGAAATTGGTGCGCAACTACATCAAGCTCGTCAAGCCCAAGCTTTATCCTTGGAAGCAGCAGAAGCAAAAACTATGATTCAACGGCATCTGCTGCGGGCGATTGAAGCAGGTTGTTTGGAAGAACTTCCAGAACCAATTTATATTCAGAGTTATATTAAACAATATGCTAATGCACTCGGTTTAGATGGAGCTGAGTTGTCTAGCAACTTTCCTAGAGAAGATCAGCAATTGCAGTTTAAACCCTCAGTACGAATCTTACCAGCAGCGCAGTTAAGACCAGTTCATCTTTACTTGTTATATTTATTTGTTGTTTTCTGGGCGGTAAATGCTTTGTCTCACACATTAACTCGTGGAGAAATGCAAGCGAGTAATCTTCAAACTAAAAAGCAGTTATCATCTACACAAATACAGCAATCAGATATAAAGTCTATCAGCACTGTCGAGAATACTGAGAACGGTAAACCAGTGAGAGTTAGTGTAACTTTGAAAGCACAATCGTGGTTGCGGATTACTGCTGATGGGAAAACTGAGTTTGAAGGGACTTTACCTCAAGGAACTCAACGTTCTTGGGAAGCCCAAGAAGAACTTACACTCAGAACAGAAAATGCAGGCGGCGTGTTAGTACAGTTTAACCAGGAAAAAGCCAAGCAAATAGGCAATCCTGGTCAAATGCAAGAAGTTACCTTCGCAGCAAATCGGCGACTTTGAATATTGAGGGTTCAGAGAAGTTACTCGTTAAGAGTGTTGAGTTATGAAACAATTCTTTTCATAATTGCCTCCGGCACGAGGGGCGCTTTCCAAAACTCAAAAATATTCACTCGCCTCTCGCTCCTCGCTCCTAGTCCCTCCTTACAGGAGCGCGACCAGATAATTCTGTCAGAGATTTTAGGCGATCGCTTAACTCTGGAGTCAAATCACTAGCAGAGTAGCGCCATTCCCAATTGCCTTCAGGTTTACTCGGATAGTTCATTCTGGCTTCTGTAGCCAATCCTAATAAATCTTGTAGTGGAATCAGAGCTTGGTTTGCTACTGAACTCAAAGCTAAACGAATTAAATCCCAGTGAATACCGTCAGAACTTATACAACCCAAATAACGTAAGAGTCTTTCTTTTTCGTACTCGGAAGCACTATTAAACCAACCAACCGTCGTATCATTATCATGCGTTCCTGTATAAACAACACAGTTACGTGGAAAATTGAATGGTAAGAAAGGATTAGCGGCATCTGAACCAAAGGCAAACTGCAAAATTTTCATTCCAGGAAATTCAAACTTATCGCGCAGCGCCTCGACTTCGGGTGTAATCACGCCTAGATCTTCAGCTAAAACAGGCAGCTTACCCAACTGTTCGTTAATCGCATGAAATAACGCTTCTCCTGGTGCTTCAATCCACTCTCCATTCATCGCGGTCGTTTCTCCTTGTTGCACCGCCCAGTAAGCTTGAAATCCTCGAAAGTGGTCAATCCGAATTATATCTACGTAATCAAGGATTGCTTGAAAACGCTGCACCCACCACTTAAAATTCAGTTGCTGTAATTTTTCCCAGTTGTATACGGGATTGCCCCACAACTGACCAGTATCACTAAAGTAATCTGGTGGTACTCCGGCCATTAAAGCGACTTCGCCTGTTTCTTCATCCAAACAAAAAATCTCTGGATTTGCCCAGACATCAGCACTATCATGTGCTACATAAATAGGTATATCACCAATAATGACGATACCATGCTCGTTAGCATAATGTTTTAGCTCATTCCACTGACGAAAAAACTCAAACTGCACAAATTTGTGGTAAAAAACTTCTGCTTCGAGTTGTTGGCGCGATCGCACTAAAGCTTCTGGATGACGGCGCGCGATTTCTGGTTCCCATTGATACCAACTCATTCCCTTATTTGTATCTTTCAGCGCCATGAACAATGCATAATCATCCAACCAATAGGCTTTAGCAGTACAAAATTGGCTAAATTCTTCCTGTTGTGATGTTGCTTTTGTCCTGAAGTTTTCGCAGGCTTTCTTGAGTAAAGGAATCTTAGTTTGTACAACTTGGTCAAAATCGACCTTGTTGTGAGGATCTGGTAAATTAACAAAGTCATCCGGTGTCAGTAATCCCTGCGCTACTAATCTTTCAGGACTGATCAACAGAGGATTACCTGCCATCGCCGAATAAGCAGCATAAGGAGAGTTACCATAACCTGTAGGTCCTAGTGGTAAAACCTGCCACAACTGTTGAGCGCTTTGCACTAAAAAATCAATAAAAGAATAGGCTGATTCGCCAAGATCGCCGACACCAAATTTGCTGGGGAAGGAGGTGGGATGTAACAACATACCACTAGCTCTGGGAAAAGGCATATTTAGTCTAAATTATTAAGAGCAGTCGCAATGAATTTACCATGCTGCATCCTTGTTTAAAACCTACCTGTGGTTATGAAGCCCAAATGATCTTCTTTTGTCTATTTGTTATAGTTCCTTAGTAATTATTTGTGCTTAATATAGCAATGTTTTACTCAATTTCACTGAGAATAACTCTATAATATTTTTCAAAACTTCAACTTATACTGAGGTCGTCATTTATGTATTTACGGCAAGCAATCAAGACTATTGTTCCAGAGCCTATATTAAAGAAAATCAAAGCTAACTACAACAAAAATAAAAAATATAGTAATGAGATTCAATTACTCAAAGGCAAAAAAGTTTCTCAAAGTAGTGAAAAAAGCGCGATCTTCTTTACAACGCGCAAATGTGCTTCTACTTATATGGATAAATGTATTGAGTATCTCAATGAAAAATATTTAAATTTAACTCCGGTTAACTTTGAGTCTTATATATGGCAGTATTCTAATCAAGATATGTATCAAGTTTTAGAAGAAAATTTAACAGCTTTTCAACCTCAAGGTATTTTATATGCTCCGCTACGTAAATACGTTCCTATTAAAAATATAGAAAATTATCGTATTTTATTAATGCTAAGAGACCCGCGTGATGTTATTGTATCAAACTACTATTCTTTAGGGTTTAGTCATTCATTACCTCTTGACGAAGAACGCAAAAAGGAGTTTTTAGATTTTCGAGAAAGAATTCAAAAACAATCAGTAGATGAGTATGTTATTGAAAGGGCTGATCGCTTTTATCGTATGTACGATGAGTACTGCAACTTAATTAAAACTCAAAATCTTCAATGGCTGCGATATGAAGACTTCATGCAAAACTTTGATTTATGGGTAAAACAATTAGGAGAGTGCCTTCAAATTTCAATTAATGAGCAAGATAGAAATATATTATTTGAGATGAAAGGAGGCGGTAATCAAGTAGAAGAAAATAAACTTAAACACATTAGAAAAGCCACTCCAGGAGATCACAAAGAAAAATTAAGTCAGGAAACTCAAGATTTTCTTAATACGAAGTTTAAAGATCTACTCCTAATATTAAAATACGAATAACTGTAGATAATTTGGTCTATAAACAACCAGAGGAAAGAGTATGTACGCGCGTGGATTATTGCTTCCTGCCTATAATTCGCTTGATGATAAGATTAAACGTTTAGTCCTTGGTACATACTACGATCACCCATACCTTTTTCCTAGAGTGGCTCGTAATGAAACTTACTTAATATCTTTCCCAAGATCTGGTAATACTTGGTTACGGCGCTTACTAACTGCATTAATTCATCAAAAAAGAGGTGGATGGCGGTTAACAGAGAGTACAGTACCTGATATTCATAAATATAAATTAGAGAAGAAAAAAAAACCTAGCATTAGACCACTCATTGTTAAAAGCCATACTCCTTTTGTCGATATACCTGCAAAAGTAATCTATGTTGTTAGAGATGGAAGAGATGCACTATTATCTTATTATTATCTGCAAGTAAAAGAAGGCAAAATTAAATCAGATCTCTCTCCCTATGAGATTTACTTTGATAAGAGTGTATGGCCTTGTCAGTGGCACGTTCATGTAGCAGGTTGGCTAGATGGGCTATCAACAAGATCGCCTGAAAGTTATAAGATTATTTACTATGAAGATTTAAAAAAATCAACGGCAGAACAGCTATTCTCGCTCGCAGAGTTTATTGGTTTATCTGTCACACCAAGTGATGTGGAACGCGCTATATCATTACATCCTGTGGAACAGTATCCATTGGCAACAGATGGCAGTACGAGTAAGCGCAAATGGCAAGATATTCTTGTAGGCGAAAATTTAGTTAAATATGAGGCGATCGCTGGAGTAGAATTACAACGTCTTGGATACCCACTGATGAGTTCTCAATAGGTGAAGAAAATAGAACTTATTAATTAATGAACTACCGCAATCCCGTTCCCACAGTTGACATTATTATTGAGTTGGTTGATAAACCGCATCGACCAATTGTATTAATTGAGCGTCTCAATTCACCGCTAGGTTGGGCAATTCCTGGGGGTTTTGTTGACTATGGGGAATCTGTAGAGACTGCAGCGCTACGCGAAGCTGAAGAAGAAACAGGCTTGCAAGTAGAACTTATTGAACAATTTCAGGTATATTCAGATCCAAATCGCGATCCGCGCAAGCATACGCTGAGTGTCGTCTTTTTAGCAACAGCAACTGGCGAACCACAAGCTGGAGATGATGCAAAGAACTTGGGGATTTTTGAATCTTGGCGGATGCCAACGCATCTTTGCTTTGATCACGATCGCATCTTGCGAGATTATTGGCGTTATCGCCATTATGGTATCCGACCTCGTTTATCTTAATTAGAATCAAATACACAATGACACGGAAAATTATTCGTACTGCTCAGGCTCCTGCACCTGTAGGACCATATAATCAAGCCATTGCTGCAAGTGGTCAAATGATTTTTGTTGCCGGTCAAATTCCCCTCGATCCATCAAGTGCGATCGTGGGTGATGATGTATCACAGCAAACGACACAAGTTATGGCAAACCTTAAAGCAATCTTAGCAGCTGCTGGTGCAACGTTTTCAGATATTGTGAAAACGACAGTGTTTCTCGCTAATATGAATGATTTTGCGGCAATGAATACTGTGTATAGCCAGTATTTTGATGAATCTAGCGCCCCTGCCCGTGCGTGTGTCGAGGTGTCGCGTTTGCCCAAAGATGTATTGGTAGAGATTGAATGTATTGCAGTGATTTAGGGTTGATGGGTAATGGGTAACCGGTAATTGGTAATTGAGATAACAAAGAGTGATTGCTTAGTGGAGTGTGGGAGAGTAGGAGAGTAGGTAATAGAGTTTTGAGTTTTGTTAGCGTAGCGGTGCTTTAGCACATTTTGAATTAAAAGAATTTTCTTAACTCATAACTCAACACTCAACATTCATAACTCTCTTAGTCTCCCCAACTACCCTAATGTACAGCTTCGGGTGGTAATTCTCCGGCGGGCGATCGCAAGTCTTCAACCATTTCTTGTACTGCTAGTGGTGGTGGTGGTGTCAAACGCGAGACAACTATGGTGACGATAAAGTTAATGATCATGCCCAAAGTACCAATTCCTTCAGCAGAAACGCCAAAGAACCACGGTGTCATTCCAGAGAATTTAACACCGACAATATAGAAGATTGTAAAGAGTAAACCTGTTACCATTCCGGCGATCGCACCTTCACGGTTTGTTCGTTTATCAAAAATGCCGAGAATAATCACAGGGAAAAAGCTAGCGGCGGCTAAACCAAACGCGAAAGCAACAACCTGCGCGACAAATCCTGGAGGATTAATGCCGAAGTAACCTGCTAGCGCCACTGCAAGCCCTACCATAATTCGCCCAACAAATACTCGTTGTGTTTCTGTGGCGTCCGGCTTGAGGATACGATAGTAAATATCGTGCGCTACTGAACTCGAAATCACTAAGAGTAATCCTGACGCAGTAGATAATGCTGCTGCGAGTCCTCCTGCTGCAACAATAGCAATCACCCACGGTGCCAGGTTGGCAACTTCTGGAGTAGAAAGCACAATAATATCAGGATCAATCGTAATTTCGTTGGTTGCAGAATCGGGTGTTAATTCAAACCGCCCGTTGTTGTTTCGATCGTCAAAAGCCAGTAGTTTTGTTCGTTCCCATTTATTTGCCCAATCCAGCTGACGGACTTCCTCAATGGTTTGATTATGTAAAGAATTAATCAGGTTATATCGCGCAAACGTTGCTAATGCAGGAGCGCTGGTATACAACAAGGCGATAAACAGTAATGCCCAACCTGCTGAATAACGCGCAGCGCGAACATCAGGAACCGTGTAAAAACGCACAATAACGTGAGGTAATCCAGCAGTTCCTACCATCAAGGCAATCGTAATGAATAGAACATCTAACTGTGTTTTATTCGCAAACGGCTGCGTATATTCTTGAAAACCTAAGTCGAGTTGAACTTGGTTCAAATTCGCAACAATATCGCTAAAAGTAAAAGCTAGTTGTGGAATGGGGTTTCCTGTGAGTAGAAGTGCGATCGCGGATGCGGGAATCAAAAAGGCAACGATTAATATACAGTATTGTGCTACTTGTGTCCAAGTAATTCCTTTCATTCCTCCCAATACAGAAAAGAATGCCACAATCACCATCCCGATAATCACACCTGTAGCGATATCTACCTGTAAAAAGCGGCTGAATACAATTCCTACACCCCGCATTTGTCCTGCAACATACGTCAGAGACACAAACAAAGCTGCAACAACCGCAACTAAACGGGCAATGTTGGAATAGTAGCGATCGCCTACGAAATCTGGCACAGTATATTTACCAAACTTCCGCAGATATGGTGCTAACAGTAACGCTAATAATACATAACCTCCAGTCCAACCCATTAAGTAAATTGAACCGTCGTAACCCAAAAAGGAAATTAGCCCCGCCATCGAAATAAACGAAGCTGCTGACATCCAATCTGCTGCTGTTGCTGCGCCGTTAGCAATTGGGGGAACACCTTGCCCAGCGACGTAAAAACCCGAACTATCTCGCACGCGCGATCGCCAACCAATATACAGATATAACGCAAAAGTCAGGGCAACAAATCCAATCGTCCAAAGTTCAACTGACATGATTTACCCTCACTTTCTAATTCCGTATTTGCGATCGAGCCGATCCATCTGCACCGCGTAAATAAAAATCAGCACAACAAACGTTAAAATTGAGCCTTGCTGTGCCATCCAGAAACCAAGAGGAACTCGACCAAGTTGTATCGCATTTAATGGTTCAACAAGTAAAATGCTGAAAATAAGCGATACTAGCGCCCAGACAATTAAAAGATTTCGGATTAAAGCTGTGTTAGCCCGCCAGTAAGCTTGACTTTTGTTTTTATCCATTTTTCTCAAAAGTAAATTCAATATTTACGTACAAACACACTCTTAATAAGTCATATCGATAACTTAGGTATCAATAGTCTTGTTGTTTGGAGTATGTTGCGAGCAAGACAAAATATTGTATCAGTTGGATTGAGAGAAAGGAATTTTATTAAGTTCATAAGTTTCCAGTGTTAATACACGCTTAACAGAAGAAGCAGAGGAGATACGAGATGAGATCGTTGAATATTGGATGCAATCATCTTTTTATTGGTATGAATAAACGAGTTTTACCTCGATCGTTTTATACGACTCTGATTTTATGAGTTTACGGAGGTGGATCAGGTTTGTTAAGCTGCGAATTTATTCGCCAAGCTTACGATCGCATTTACTTCATTTTGGGGGAAACCTTAAAAGTAAATCCTGACAATCCACCTTATTACTGATGAATCAGTCAAACGCGATCGCCACGCAAAAACTGCGAGACACTTTACAAAAAATTTGGGGATATCAAGAATTCCGCCAACCCCAGGAAGAAATTATCTGTAGCTTACTATCGCAGCAAGATACTCTCATCATCATGCCCACAGGTGGGGGTAAATCGATTTGCTTTCAACTTCCGGCATTACTGCAACCTGGTTTAACGCTGGTAGTGTCGCCGTTAGTCGCTTTGATGGAAAACCAAGTCAAAGAATTACGCGATCGCCGCCTAGCAGCTGCACTATTACACAGCGAATTATCAACATATCAACGCAAGCAAATTTTACAGCAATTAGAACGACAGCAGCTCAAGTTACTTTATCTTTCACCCGAAACACTGCTTAGTGCACCTGTGTGGGAACGCTTGTGTCAACCGCAAGTAAAGATCAACAGCCTGATTCTTGATGAAGCACATTGTTTAGTACAGTGGGGAGATACCTTTCGCCCAGCATACCGCCGTTTAGGTGCAGTACGACCTGCATTGTTACAATCAAAACCACAGGGAACAAAAATTGCGATCGCTGCTTTTACCGCTACTGCCGATCCGCAAGCTCAAAGTATAATTCAACAAGTTTTACAACTCCAGCAACCTCAATTCTTTCGCCAAAATCCCTATCGTTCAAACCTCCACCTTAAAGTTCAAACCGTGTGGACACCACGCGGTCGAAAACAACAGTTATTAAAATTTATTCAAGCCAAACCAAAACAGGCTGGATTAATTTATGTGCGTACACGTCGAGATAGCGAAAGTTTAGCTCAATGGTTGAACCAACAAGGTTACACTACAGCTGCTTACCATGCAGGTTTAAGCCCAGAAGAACGTCGAGAAATTGAAAATCACTGGTTAAGTAGCAAAATACCTGTTGTGGTTTGTACCTCAGCATTTGGCATGGGGATTAATAAGCCCGATGTCCGCTGGGTAATTCACTTTCATGCACCAATGTTACTTTCCGAATATGTGCAAGAAATTGGACGCGCAGGGCGTGATGGTAAACTCAGTATTGCTTTAACACTTGTGAGTGAACCGACAGGATGGCTAGATTCTGAAGATAAGCAACGTCAAGAATTTTTTACGGCATCAGTGCGATCGCAATACATCAAAGCACAGCAGTTAGCCAAAAAGTTACCTACAAAAGGTGAAGTTCCGCGAGATGCTGAAAGTGCGATCGCCCTTGCACTACTTCACAGTAATGGTCAACTTGAATGGCAAGATCCTTTCAATTACATTATTCATCAGACACGCTTACAATCTCCAGGACAACTCAATGTCGCGGATCAAATTAATGAATATCTGAACACTCGTGCGTGTCGTTGGCGATTTCTCTTAAGTGCATTTGGGTTCGATCAAGCAGCATTTAATTGTGGACATTGCGATCGCTGTCGTTAGTTTGCATTCTAAAACTGTTGTAAAAAGCGCAAGTCGCTGTTATAGAAACGACGAATATCATCAATTTCGTGCAATACCATTGCTAATCTTTCCACACCCATTCCTGCAGCAAACCCTGTATAAACTTCAGGGTCGTAACCTACGGCTTTAAGCACATTAGGATCAACCATACCGCAGCCCATTACTTCTAACCAACGACCTTTCCATTGCACGTCTACTTCGGCGGAAGGTTCAGTAAAGGGAAAATAACTTGCGCGGAAGCGAATTGGTGAATCACCGAATAATTCTTGTAGGAATATTTTAACTGTTCCTTTGAGGTCGGTAAAAGTCAAACCTTCATCGATTGCCAAAATTTCGATTTGGTGGAACACTGCGGCGTGGGTAGCATCTACAGTATCGCGACGATAGCAGCGTCCTGGAATTGCAACTCTTACTGGCGGATCGTTATCTTCCATGTAGTGAATTTGCACGTTGGAAGTATGCGTCCGTAGTAAGTTTCCATCAGGAAGAAACAAAGTGTCCTGCATATCGCGTGCAGGATGATCTGGTTGGAAATTAAGTGCTTCAAAATTATAGTAATCAGTTTCCATCTCTGGTCCTTGAGCCACAGTGTAGCCTAGACCAACAAAGATATCCAGCACCCTATCCATTGTACTGTGGAGCGGATGAACGCGACCAAGCGGGCGGTAAACACCAGGCATGGTGACATCAATCGTTTCTGCTTTTAATTGTGCTTGAATTGCAGCCGCTTGTAATTTTTGACGCTGGTTTTCTAGTTCGTCTTGTAAAGCTTCTTTAACAACATTGGCGATCGCCCCAATTTGCGGACGTTCTTCAGCACTCAATTGCCCCATGCTGCGCAATAATCCTGATAGTTGACCCTTCTTACCGAGGTAAACTACTCGAAGTTCCTCTAATCGATCCAAGGAATCAGCAGCAGCGATCGCGCTTATGCCTTCTTGTCGTAAAGTTTCTAGTTGAGCCTTTAAAGTGCTAGGCTGATTGCTCATGCTTGTTGTATTCAACAGTAATTCTCTGAAAGCCAGCTATTCAATTCAATATTAAGTGTATCGTATCAGTTTAAAAGGGAGTAGGGGCGAGGAGCGAGTGGCTAGTGATTAGTGGCTAGTGATTAGTGGCTAGTTACTAATTCTTCCCCTGATCTCCGACCTCTGATCTCCGACCTCTATGAAATTACTTATCTGCAACGACGACGGTATTTACGCGCTGGGAATTCGTACTCTAGCCGATACTTTAGCAGCAGCCGGACACGAAGTTACTGTTGTTTGTCCAGATCGCGAGCGATCGGCAACTGGACATGGATTAACGTTACATCAACCAATTCGTGCGGAACTTGTCGAGTCGGTATTTCACCCTAGTATCAAAGCTTGGGCTTGTTCAGGAACTCCTGCTGACTGCGTGAAACTAGCACTATGGGCATTGCTTGATAGTCCACCAGATTTTGTGCTTTCCGGTATCAATCAGGGTGCAAATTTAGGTACTGATATTCTCTACTCTGGTACTGTTTCCGCCGCTATGGAGGGTATCATTGAGGGTATACCTAGTGTCGCACTGTCACTGACAAGTTTTACTTCTAAAGCATTTCAACCGGCTGCGACATTTGCAGTTGATTTACTCGACAAGATCGCAAGTCAGCCTTTACCCGAAGTCATGTTACTCAATGTTAATATTCCTGCGGTCGAATTAGCAGAAATTGCAGGGGTGCAAATCACACGTCAGGGAATTCGTCGCTATGTTGATGTCTTTGAAAAGCGTGTCGATCCGCGTGGTAAAACTTATTACTGGCTAGCTGGAGAGTTACTTGAAGACGTTACACCAGCCAAACAAGGTTTAGATCTACCGCAGGATATGCCAACTGATGTCGAGGCAATTCGTCACAATTTCATTACAATTACACCGTTGCACTACAACTTGACTTACCTAGATGCACTGCATCCCTTGTCCAAATGGAAATTTGACCAAAAGAAAGATTGGGGTTGAGAAATCGCAGAATAAAATTAGCAGAAAAAACTTTCCCAATCTCTAACCCCCGACCCCTGACCTCTCCTAATCTGTTACCATTGACCTATTTATGTCAAAATGTAAAGCGTGTGGGTTACTTCTTCTCTAACTAATGCTTTGACACCAACTGCGGTTGCCCTAGGAAACTTTGATGGCATTCACCTTGGGCATCAAGAGGTTATTCGTCCAATTTTGCATCGCATCAAGAGCCAGGAGGAAGTAAAATCCTTACTGTCTTACCCTTTATCAGTTAATGCTGAAACACAACAAGTATCTAGTAGCGATCGCCCCGAACATATTTATAGTACTGTTGTAACTTTTAATCCACATCCACAAGAGTTTTTTACAGGGAAAAAGCGATCGCTGTTGACACCTTTAGATGAGAAGGTAAAGCAATTACAATCCTTAGGCGTAGAACAACTAGTGCGAGTGCCATTTACAAAGGATTTAGCGGCTTTAAGCCCGCAAGACTTTGTTGAAAAAATCCTCATTCAGCAGTTGTGTTGTCAAGAAATTAGTGTTGGAGAAAACTTTTGTTTTGGTAAGCAGCGTTGTGGTACTGCTAAAGATTTAAAAGCGATCGCGGCGGGTTTTGGCATTCCGGTAACGATTGTTCCGATTCATGCGCGTGCAGGCGATCGCATCAGTAGTTCTGCAATCCGTCAAGCACTTGAACATGGTGATCTACCATGTGCTAAAGAATTATTAGGACGCCCCTACACTCTTACAGGAACCGTAGTTAAAGGACAACAGTTAGGTAGAACAATTGGTTTTCCTACTGCTAATATCGCAGTACCGCCTGAGAAATTTCTTCCAAGTAAAGGAGTTTACGCAGTTCAGGTTTTTATTCAAGATGGAGATAATTGTCAAGGCGTCATGAATATTGGTAATCGTCCTACCATCAATGGTACGCATCCATCCGTAGAAGTATATTTATTTGATTGGTCGGGAGATTTATACGGCAAAACATTAACTGTACAGCTAGAAAAATTTTTACGCCCAGAACAAAAGTTTGCTTCATTAGATGAATTAAAGGCACAAATTCAATTTGATTGCACTGCTGCAAAAGAGGTACTACAAGGGAACACTAAGTGATGAACTGCTGAGTGTAGTTGCCCCAAGGTTATTCTTGATCCTCAACACTCTAAATTGCTGATTGAAAAACTGTAGTAGTGCATGAAAAAAATCGAGATTCTCACGCAGAACCTAGGTCGTACGATTGTTGGTAAAGCTGAACCAATTCGCTTAGTTTTAGTTTCCTTGCTTGCTGGAGGTCATGTACTGCTAGAAGATGTTCCTGGTGTCGGTAAAACTCTGCTAGCAAAATCATTAGCGCGTTCGGTTGCGGGTAAGTTTCAGCGCTTACAATGCACTCCTGATCTATTACCGACAGATATTACTGGAACTAACATTTGGAATCCTAAAACAGGGGAATTTGAATATCTTCCAGGTCCAGTATTTACAAATGTACTACTAGCAGATGAAATTAACCGTGCAACACCGCGTACGCAATCGGCGCTATTAGAAGTGATGGAAGAGGAACAAGTCACTGTTGATGGAGTTTCGCGGCGAGTTCCGAGTCCTTTTTTTGTGATTGCAACTCAAAACCCAATTGAATACCAAGGAACTTTTCCCTTACCAGAAGCACAAATGGATCGCTTTATTTTGTCTTTGAGTTTGGGTTATCCGAGTGAAGCAGAAGAGTTATCTATGTTGCAACGGTTACAAGAAGGCATTACAGTAGCTGATTTACAACCTTGCATCACATTAGCAGAAGTTGCAGAATTACGCCGCAGTTGTGCGGCTGTCAAAGTGGAAAAATCATTACAACGTTACATGATCGAGCTTGTACGCGCAACACGAGAAGATGAAGATATCATGCTAGGCGTAAGTCCCCGTGGTACAGTAGCATTACACAAAGCAACACAGGCGTTAGCTTATTTGTGCGATCGCACTTATGCGATTCCTGATGATGTAAAATATCTAGCACCTCATGTCTTGTGTCATCGTCTCATCCCAGCTGGCGGACGCAAAGCTAAATCTGTTATAGAAAGGCTATTGCGATCAATTCCCATTCCCTAAACTGAGTGATGTCTGAATTTGACTTTGCCGCTTTGTTCAATGAAGACTATTTGTACTTCTATGAACCGTATTTAACACCAGAACGCAACGAGCGTGAAGTCAATTTAATTTGGAATTTGTTGCAACTACAAGCCAGAATGACCGTACTCGATTTAGCCTGTGGACATGGGCGAATTGCTAATCTACTCGCACAGCGCGGCTGTAGTGTCATAGGATTGGATGCTACAGCTTTGTTTCTGGAGAAAGCGCGTAAAGATGCTCAAGTAGGTATTGATGTTGAATACATTCAGGGTGATATGCAATCGCTACCTTGGACAGAACACTTTGATTGTATTATTAACTGGTTCACTGCTTTTGGCTACTTTGACGATGAAGACAATCGTAAAGTGCTAGCACAAGCTTACCGCGCTCTCAAACCAGGTGGTAAGTTGCTATTAGAATTGCAAAGCTTGTACCGAATTTTGAAAGAATTTCGGGCTAATGCTGTGACAGAGCGTGATTGCAATTATTTAATTGATCGTACTCGCTTTGATGTATTTACCAATAGAACTTATACCAAGCGTACTGTTATTCGTGATGGGCAAGTACGGCAAATGAATTACTTTGTACGTCACTTCACTTTTACTGAATTACGCGATTGGTTGTTACAAACTGGTTTTCAAGAAGTACAAGGTTATGGAAATAACGGTGAACCACTAACACTGGATAGCCGCAGAATGATTGTATTAGCAATTAAATGACAACTCAGATGAACTTAGATCGTCCACTGCGTGTAGTGACCTACACTGATTCTGAGGGAATTGGTGGTGCAGAAATTAGTCTTGGTCATCTTGTTGCCCAGGTATCAGATAGCATCGCCGCTACTGTTATGGGAACTTCAAAGCAAGTTGTAGATGCGATCGCCTCGCGTCGTCCCCAAGCAACGCGTGTTATTGTTACGCCTAATCATCCTTGGTCATTTGCCGCCCATTATAGGGCACTGTACCGCTTACGTCCTGATATTATCCATTTGAACCTTTGTACGCCGTGGCAAGGTGCAACAGGCTTATTTGCTGCGCTTTTACTTCCTAACACGCGAGTTGTACGTGTCGATCAATTACCCCTAAGAACTACCGATCCTACGACTTTATTACGAACGCGAATGCTATCTTTGCGTGTTGATGCTCATGTTGCAGTTGGTAAAGCAAGCGCCCGACAAATGGAAGATTTTTATGCCTTAGGACGCAATACAGTTATTTCCATACCCAACGGCGTACCAGATATTGTACCTCCCCAACCACCACAGCCCAAGCGTGAAATTGTTGTGGGTAGCGTCGGACGATTAGATGCAATGAAAGCTCATGATGTATTACTACGAGCAATAGCTAAAGTTGAAAAAGTGCAAGTCGTTATTCTCGGTGAAGGTGGGCAACGTCAAGAACTCGAACAACTTGCACAAAAATTAGGTATCAGCGATCGCTTAAAAATGCCAGGTTGGGTTGACAATCCGCGTAGCTACTTAGCTAATTTTGATATTTTTGTTTTACCATCACGGTCTGAGGGGTTTCCGCTGGCGATCGTTGAAGCAATGCTAGCGGCGTGTCCTGTGATTGCGACTCGTGTAGGAAGTGTGTCAGAAGCCGTTATCGATGGCGAGACTGGCATTTTGGTCGCTCAAGATGATGTTGATGGGCTGGCAAGCGCAATCTGTCACTTACGAGACAATCCAGAACTGCGCTGGCGCTTTGGGCAAAAAGGGCAAGAAATAGCAGCTAAAAGCTTTACTGCAGAAGTTATGGCGACTCAATATGAACGACTGTGGTATGAAGTGAGAACAACTGCTTCCCGATCTCGATTGATTGTACCGCGTCCTTGTGACTGAGTAAAAAGTGTGAATTATCAGCAACTCAGCGAATACTATTGAATTGTTCTATTGCTATATTCAGCAAAGCTCGAATGTGATGAGGGGGCGATCGGATGATGCAAAAACCATACTGGACTAGGAAGCGATCGCGCGCAGCGCAGCATCGGAGGCGATCGCAATTTTTTCTACTAGTCATTTTGCTGTGGAGTATCCTGATGGGTTGGGGGCTAGCGATCGCCACAGCCCAGCCTTCTCCTCAACAAGAGGCAGCTACAGAAGAAATTGGTACTGTAGATATCGTGCCGTCACGCTATCAATTAGGACAAGAACTTTATCTAGAAAATTGTGCGAGTTGCCATATTGCTTTACCTCCCGCAGTTATGCCAACTCAAACTTGGCAAAGGCTATTGCAAGATCAGCAGCACTACGGTGTCACACTTCCGCAACTAGTCGATCCACCACGTTTACTGATTTGGAACTATCTACGTAATTTCTCACGTCCTTTGCTTAAGGAAGAACCCACACCTTACCGTGTTGGAGAATCGCGTTATTTCAAAGCCTTGCATCCTAACATTAAACTACCCCGCCCCGTCGATGTCAGTAGCTGTGTGAGCTGCCATTCTGGTGCAACAGAATACAATTTTCGGCGTCTATCACCTGAGTGGGAAGCATCACAGTAAGTCTCAGGCAGAGGACAAGCAAGATGTCTACCCCACAATATAAATTGTTATTTTTTTACTTTGTGAAAATAAAAAATGAGGAGTGTGAGAGATGAGAATTAAAGAAATTTTAGCGACTTCAGCTTTGGTTGTGTTAGCCGCACCTACTCCAGTCAACGCGCAACTGATTCCTCAACCGTGGGTTTCTGTAGGTGGCAGGGAAGGTGATGTAACATTTTCTGTAGGGGCAAGAGTCTTTGATTTGGGTGTTGAATTAGGTAGAGGACCAGATAGTTCTTCTGGCGTAGATGTGCTCAAATTTTTTGGTTTACCTGTGATTTCTCCTTACGTTGGTATTGGTTTATATTCTGACGATCAAGGTATAGCTTTGTCGGGTGGTTTACAGGTAGACACAGCTAGTAACTTAGTTGTCGGTGTTGGCTATAACTCAGTTCGGGGAGTCAACGGTCAAGTAGGAATTCGATTTTAGTTGCAGGGCGATCCGCACCTTAATTGCCACCCTTCCTGAGAGCAAGATGATACGATGGATATAGTCTAAACTTAGAGCATCTAGCCAAGACAGACTAATAAGATGTTTGAGTTTTTAGCTGTAATTCACTTGTAGACGTGTATTCAATCAAAAATCAAGTGCTTGCAGTTTGCTAACTCCATCTTTATGCTCAAAAATCAGAATAATTTCTAAAGTTTCCTTTACCTGCCATGCTGAAAAACTTGCTGGGCGACCCTAACGCTCGTAAGCTCAAAAAATTCCAGCCTTACGTTACAGAAGTCAACCTCCTTGAGGAAGACATTCAAGCACTTTCCGATCAGCAACTTAGTAGCAAAACAGCAGAGTTTAAGCAGCGGTTGGATAAAGGCGAAACCTTGGACGATCTGCTGCCAGAAGCTTTTGCAGTAGTGCGAGAAGCGGGAAGACGAGTGCTAGGAATGCGTCACTTTGATGTACAAATTCTCGGTGGAACAATCCTACATCAAGGTCAGATCGCCGAAATGAAAACTGGAGAAGGCAAAACGTTGGTATCAACGCTTCCTGCTTACCTCAATGCCATTTCAGGAAAAGGCGTACATATTGTTACAGTTAACGACTACTTGGCACGCCGTGACGCTGAGTGGATGGGTCAAATTCATCGTTTCTTGGGGCTGAGTGTCGGCTTGATTCAAGCAGGAATGGGACCATCAGAACGCAAGAAAAACTATGATTGCGATATTACCTATGTCACAAACAGCGAGGTAGGCTTTGACTACTTGCGCGATAATATGGCTTCTTCCATTCAGGAAGTTGTACAACGTCCTTTTAACTACTGTGTGATTGACGAAGTTGATTCAATTCTCGTAGACGAAGCACGGACGCCTCTGATTATTTCTGGACAAGTTGAACGTCCAACAGAAAAATATTTGCAAGCCGCCCAAGTCGCTGCTGCGCTACAAAAAGAGGAACACTACGAAGTTGATGAAAAAGCTCACAACGTCATTTTAACGGATGAAGGTTTCGCAGCAGCAGAAGAAATGCTGCAAGTTAAAGATTTATACGATCCTAACGACCCTTGGGCACACTACATCTTTAACGCACTTAAGGCAAAAGAACTGTTCGTCAAAGACGTTAAATATATTGTCCGTAATGATGAAGTCATAATTGTGGATGAGTTCACAGGACGAGTTCTTCCAGGAAGGCGCTGGAGTGATGGACTACACCAAGCAATCGAAGCAAAAGAAAGAGTTGAAATTCAACCAGAAACACAAACTTTAGCAACAATTACTTATCAAAACTTGTTTTTGCTGTATCCCAAATTAGCAGGGATGACCGGAACAGCAAAAACAGAGGAAGCAGAGTTTGAAAGAATTTATAAGTTAGAAGTGACGATTATTCCGACAAATCGTCCTACCAGACGTCAAGACGTATCTGACGTGGTATATAAAACAGAACGAGGTAAGTGGCAGGCGATCGCCGAAGAATGTACCGAAATGCACGAACAAGGTCGCCCTGTTTTAGTAGGAACCACAAGTGTCGAAAAATCGGAATATCTCAGTGCCTTATTAAGTCAACGTAACGTACCGCACAACTTACTCAATGCCCGACCGGAGAACGTCGAACGCGAGTCGGAAATTGTAGCCCAAGCTGGTCGTAAAGGCGCTGTCACAATTGCAACAAACATGGCGGGTCGCGGAACCGATATTATTCTCGGTGGTAATGCGGATTACATGGCACGACTTAAGCTGCGCGAATACTTTATGCCTCGGATTGTGCAACCCGAAGATGAAGATATTTTTGCAGTAGAAAGAGCATCAGGTTTACCCGCATCAAGTAGTGGTAGCGGTCAAGGTTTTGTTCCTGGCAAGAAAGTCAAAACATGGAAAGCCTCACCGCAGATTTTCCCAACTCAGCTATCGCGGGAATTGGAGCAACAACTGAAAACAGCAGTAGAATTTGCTGTAAGAGAGTATGGCGAGCGCAGTTTACCTGAACTCGCGGCTGAAGATAAAGTCGCAGTTGCAGCAGAAAAAGCGCCGACTGACGATCCTGTGATTCAAAAGCTGCGAGAAGTTTATAATGCTCTGTTACGCGAATACGAGCAATTTACATCCCGCGAACATGATGAGGTTGTGCAACTTGGTGGCTTGCATGTCATTGGAACGGAACGTCACGAGTCACGCCGTATTGATAACCAATTGCGGGGACGCGCCGGAAGACAAGGCGACCCTGGTTCGACGCGCTTTTTCTTGAGTTTGGAAGATAACTTACTGCGGATTTTTGGCGGCGATCGCGTTGCGGGCTTGATGAGTGCCTTTAAGGTTGAAGAAGATATGCCCATTGAGTCTAAGATGCTGACTCGCAGTTTAGAAGGCGCGCAAAAGAAAGTCGAAACGTACTACTACGACATCCGTAAGCAGGTGTTTGAGTACGACGAGGTGATGAATAACCAGCGTCGAGCAATTTATGCTGAACGTCGCCGCGTTCTTGAAGGTTTGGACTTGAAAGAGTTGGTGATTAAGTACGCCGAAAAAACGATGGATGAAATTGTGGATTATTATATTAATCCCGATTTGCCATCAGAAGAGTGGGATCTGACAAATTTGGTGAGCAAGGTCAAAGAATTTGTTTATCTTCTGGCTGATTTAGAACCGAATCAGATGGAAGATCTTTCGGTAAGTGAAATTAAAACTTTCCTTCACGAGCAAGTACGAATTGCGTATGATGTTAAGGAAGCACAGGTCGATCAAATTCAACCAGGATTAATGCGTCAAGCTGAGCGATTCTTTATTTTGCAGCAGATTGATACTTTGTGGCGCGAACATTTACAACAAATGGATGCGTTGCGCGAATCGGTAGGATTGCGCGGTTATGGACAAAAAGATCCATTAATTGAGTACAAGAGCGAAGGATATGAGTTGTTTTTGGATATGATGACTAATATTCGCCGAAATGTGGTATACTCCTTGTTCCAATTCCAGCCGCAAGTTCAACCAGCGATGCAAGCGCCATCAGGAATGGTTTGATTGTATCAATGTGTTAGGTGTTCTCAAACCTTTAAATATTGTGAGTCCTTAACAGGCATATTTTTTAGCAGCCCACTAACGTGGGTTTTCTTGTTACGGCATAGGCAGGCTAGAAGCCTACCCTACAAAAAAAACATCAAATCACTGTGGGATGGGCATCTTGTGTTCACTTTTATCTGAGAAATGCCTAAATTGCGTCTTAAATTGTGGATAAAACGTCAGCCTGACTTGCTGATAACGCTAGTACGCGGTGCGGGAGTAGCACTCAGTGTGCAAATTATTAGTATTGGCACAATCTATGCATCCCAAATTTTGCTGGCTCGTTGGATGGGAGTTACTGAGTATGGCATTTATGATTTTGCGATCGCACTGAGTCTTTCTCTGGCGTTTATCGCAGGGTTAGGCTTACCAACTGCTGTTTTACGATTTATTCCTGAATACCGTGTTAAGCAAGATTGGGCACATTTGCGGGGAATTATTCGCGGGAGTTGGCAACAAACTTTGATTGCTAGCTTAATTACAGTAGCATTTAGCACAGCTGTTTTATTGTGGTTAGCGCTGTATCAAAGATTAGATTATTCGCAAACACTCCTGATCGGTATTTGGATTGTGCCTTTGATCGCATTGGCAAATCTTCTGCAACAAATTATTAGAGCCTTCCAGCAAATGACGCTTGCTTATGCTCCATATCTAATTATTTATCCCTTAGTTTTAATTGGCATTGCGTTCGTTTGGCAATTACACCAAAGTTTGAACAGCACAGTCGTCATTAGCTTGTCAATACTGTCAATGTTGATAGTTTTAACTCTTCAGGCGTTGCTTTTTCAGCAAAAGTTAAATACCGAAGTTGAGCAAGCTAAGCCAGTTTATGCGATGAGTCAGTGGTGGAGAGTTGCACTACCATTGATGTTATTTGATGGCTCATCTGTTATTCTGAGTCAAACTGATACATTGATGCTCGGAGTGATGCTTGGAGCCAAAGCGGTTGGTGTTTATGGTGCTGCGCTGAAAACATCGCTTTGGGTTAACTTTATCCTCAAAGCCGTAAATGCAATTTCTGCTCCGATGATCGCTGCACTATATGCTCAAGGCGATCGCCAAGGATTGCAACAATTAATTTCTACAATTGCTCGATGGATGTTTTATCCGGCGTTAGTTATTGGTATAGGTCTAATTATTTTTGCTACGCCTATGCTGCAATTATTTGGATCAGAATTCACGGTCGCTAAAGAATCTTTGATCATTCTCATTTTAGGGCAACTTATTAACGTTGGGACAGGCTCAGTAGGATATTTATTGATGATGACAGGACATCAAACTCAGGCAGCATTGGTAATGGGAGCAACTGCTATTGTCAACGTCGTTTTAAATTTAATTGGCATCCACTGGTTAGGAATTGTCGGTGCTGCACTAGCCACTGCATTTTCAATGATGTTGTGGAATTTTTGGCTTCATACTCTAGTCGTGAAACATCTGAACGTTCGCCCCTCAATTCTGGCAGCTTTTCAAACGTAACGGTTAGAGTCCTGAATATCAGATTTCTTGCATTAATCACTCGTATTTAGAACTTGTCATTTTTAGTTCTCAAGGCATTCAGGCAAAAAAACATCAATGAAAATTAAAGTCATCAACCCTAATACCACTGCAAGCATGACACAAAAGATTGCTGAGAGTGCGATCGCCTCAGCAAGTTCTGAAACTGAGATTATTGCGTGTAACCCGCAGATGGGACCTGTATCAATTGAAGGACACTATGATGAAGCACTGAGTGTTATTGGCATTCTTGAAGAAATCAAAAAAGGAGAAGCTGCAGGTATTGATGGTTATGTGATTGCTTGCTTTGGCGATCCTGGGTTACTCGCTGCGCGGGAATTAGCAAAAGGTCCGGTGGTGGGAATTGCAGAAGCTGCCATGCACGCTGCCAGTTTGATTTCTACTGGATTTTCGATTGTGACAACGTTAAGTCGAACGCGGATCATTGCTCAACATTTAGTTGCAAACTATGGTATGACGCACTTTTGCCGTCGAATTCGGGCGATAGATTTGCCTGTACTCGAACTTGAAGATGAAAATTCTCATGCAAGAAAAACGATTTTTGATGAATGTCGTCAAGCTTTAGTAGAAGATGGTGCAGGAGCGATCGTTTTAGGCTGTGGCGGTATGGCTGACTTATCAGCGCAACTCAGTCAAGAATTAGGAGTTCCTGTCATTGATGGAGTCAGTGTTGCAGTTAAATTTGTGGAAGCTTTGGTAAGTTTGGGCTTAAATACGAGTAAGAAAGGCGATTTAGCTTATCCCATTGCTAAGCCATATACGGGAATGCTTCAGGGTTTTGCTTTTATGAACCAAATGCCCTCCGACTGAAGTCGGGGCTATCAAAACGAAGTGTGCGGAGGCATACTAAGATATAGAACTTGTATGAGTTAGTCCACGGAGGTGGACTTTGTTTGTTTAGCTGCGAATTCTATTTGCACTCGCATTTATGCAGGCAGTTAATGTAAATTATGATTCTCTAAATCAAAGCACATTTCATTACTTTGAGTAAAGCCTAAGCTAGAGTACACAGGTTTACCTAATGGAGAAGCATGAAGAACTGCTCTTGTACAGTCGAGAGATTTGAGATATTCGAGTGATTTTAGTGTGAGTTGTTTTGCAATACCTTGTCTGCGGTAAGCTGACTCAACATAAACACCCCAGATGTAGCCACTTTTACGATACTGCTCAGTGAGAACATGCGGGTAAAGTCCAGCAAATAACTGACAACCTACAGAACCAACAACTTTAGAATCAACTTCGGCGACAAAAGCTTGGTAAAAAAAATCTTGGCGTGCGTGTTCGATAAACTCTAGCGTGATTTCTTGCCAGTTGGATTTAACAGAGTCAGCAGAAATAATATCTTGCCACATCAAACAGAAATGCTCCGCAATGATGGCATCTTCTTGCGGAGTTGCTACGCGAATTTTGCAGGGAAGCGATCGCATTCGTACATCCCTAGCCCGCAGCTTTATAAGCCGCCCAACCACCATGATGCGAAATATCAGGCCAATTATATTTTTCTACTAACTCTTGTGGATAAAGAAAAGCAGTGAGAACTTCGCCATTGTCTAGAACGATATCACTCGGATACATATTTGGTGGTTCAGTTGAGGCTAAATAATCAAACTGTTCTTGAGTGAGTTCATAAACTTCCCCAGGAATCGAAATGCCTCCTTGTTCTACTTCGTAAATTGCGGGATGCCAACCGTCACCTGCGGCATGAAGTCGATAACGAGATTGTGTTTTTGCTTCTTTGATAAATTTGGCAGATTGTAGGTTTTGATGGTCGGGTTGTCCGCGTAGCGCTGAACCACAAATAAAAATCCGTTTTGTGCCTGAATTTGAAGTAGTCTCGGTCATATCTGTTGTTAATAATTGCCCGTCAAATGAGTTTAAAAATAAATGCGATATTAATCCAAAGCCTAAAATTTTATCAACCTTCTTGAACAATGCCACGAGTTTGTTGCAAATTCTTCATTTCTCGCACAACTCGCTCTTTACTCGCAACAAGATGAGCTTTAATCGCTTGAGTTGCTGCATCAGCATTCCTTGCTTGCACTGCTTCATAAATCCGGCGATGCTCAGTCCGAATTTCTAACACGTCGCGATTATTTTGAATCGTATGAATCCTCAGAAGCATCATCTTATCAAAAACTTGATCTAAAAGCGATCGCAGCCACAAGTTTCCTGAACTCTCGGCGAGTAAACGATGAAAACGGTAGTCTAAATCGAGAAGTTGAAAGTTAGTTAGTTGAGACGGTTTACTATTGATCAGCTTTTCAGCTTGCATCACCATCAGATTTAAGTTTTGGATTTGAGCTTCGGTCGCATTTTCACAGGCTTCTGCTACGGATAATTGCTCAAGTGCTAGTCGGCAATCGTACAACTGTACGGCATCGATCATAGAAATGGTAGCAACACGTAAAATATTGTTTGGCTCAACGACCACTAATTCCTCGCGTTGCAGTTGCCGCAGTGCTTCCCGAATCGGAGTTCTACTCACCTGTAATTTTTTGGCAAGATGAGTTTCGATTAACCGCTGTCCTGGAGTTAGTTCACCCGATAGGATAGCTGTACGTAGTGCTTGATAAGTTTGCTCCTGTAGTGATTGATTACGCTGGAGCGATCGCGGTGACAGGGGCAAAGTATGACTCCTTATTATTTACACGACAAGCTACAACCGCCAATTATCTTAAGTGGAGAAGGTTTCGTCAAAAAAATTGAATTGATG
This sequence comes from Gloeocapsopsis sp. IPPAS B-1203, assembly GCF_002749975.1. NCBI lineage: Bacteria > Bacillati > Cyanobacteriota > Cyanophyceae > Chroococcidiopsidales > Chroococcidiopsidaceae > Gloeocapsopsis > Gloeocapsopsis sp. IPPAS B-1203. The sequence goes on from NZ_PEIG01000023.1 coordinate 36,567, forward strand.
ATTTGGTAACTGTATACAGAGTACAGTAAATATCTTCTTTCATAAATACTACATAAGAAAAGACCTAAAACCTAGTCATAGCAGATATGACATTTCATTTCTTCGTTCTTTTGTGGCTAATTTAAGAGAGCACTGCGGGGATCATCTTTTGACCACAGAGTCTATTTATATACATTTTTGAGGCTACCGAGCAGTGTATATTAAGCCGATAATTCCGATGATGGCGATCGCATTATGGAGCAGTTCCGACTTGGTGGCAATACAAATCAAGAACTTATCACAAATGGACTTGCAGCGATCGCACTGGGCATTGCTTTACTCGGAATTGCGTTTGCTTCGATTTTAACTGTCGTTGCTCAGCAAGAAATTGGCTCGAATGCGACAACTTTGAATCGCTTGGGTATGGCAGCGATCGCATTTGCGGGCTGGAACGGAGTTAGGTTTGCCAGTCAAATACGCAGGCAAAGTTCTGTCTCGTTGCTAATTTACACCTGGCGCGATCGCAGTCTACTAACAATTGCCGGAACGAGTTTTGCCGCTTCTCTAACACTGTGGGCATGGTCGTTAACACAAACAAGTGTTGCTAATTCCACATTACTTAACAATATGATGCCAATCTTTACAACATTGGGAGCTTGGGTAGTACTTGGTCAAAGATTCTCAGGTAGATTTGTGCTAGGGATGGCTATTGCAGTTTGTGGTGCGATCGCAATTGGCATTGAAGACTTTCAGAGTACGAATAGTAATGTTGTCGGAGATAGTGCGGCGTTAGGCGCGGCGATGTTAGCCGCAGTGTGTCTTTTGAGTTTAGAGCAACTCCGCCTTAAATTTGCTACGCCAGTGATTATGCAATGGACGTGTTTAATTGGTAGTTTGGGTGTATTGCCCGTTGTTTTGCTGACTCAAGAACCATTGTTTCCGACATCTAGAGTTGGTTGGTTGAGTATTATTTCTTTAGCAATTGTTTGCCAAGTCATCGGTCAAGGGTTACTCACGTATAGCTTGGCAAGATTTTCTTCTGGGTTTGTTGCTGTTTCGATGTTAGCAATTCCAGCGATCGCGGCAGTGCTGGCGATCGTGATTTTTGCTGAAAATTTGAGTATAGCTAATTGGTGCGCGTTTGCCATAGTTTTGGCAGGAGTATACTTAGCCATATCAGCACGTAGCGATTAATGTTGTTTTGCTTTAGGGTTGCTATATATAGAAAAGCAGGGAAGAATTATAAATTGTGCTGCTGTCAGCGGATTCACTACTTATAAAATTGTGCCAGAATTAAAAATAGAGGGTAAAGCGATCGCCTCCGTGACTCATTGATAGTGTATAGTCGTTGCACTGATTGCGTTTTAGGCTATGGCAGTCTTTTTTGTTGGTACCTAAAATCCTTGAGGTATTCTGATGTATTAAGCAAGGCATTTGGATCATGAGTATTGTCATATCAGATGAGATCCTTCAAGCATCTCAGCTTTCACCAAGTGAGTTTCGTCAAGAAATTGCATTACACCTGTTTCAGACAGGTCGTTTAACGCTTGGGTATGCTAGCCAATTAGCAGATTTGCAACCTAATGCTTTTCGTCAACTTCTGAAGCAGCACAATATCCCCCTCTACTGTTACGATGTTGAGGACTTTGAACTTGATCTAAAAAATCTGCGAGAATTAGGACGGTTGTGATTGTTATTAGCGATACATCGGCAATCACGAATTTAGTAGCAATTCGACACTTGCACCTCCTATTTCAACTCTACAATCAAGTTATTATTCCTGAAGCAGTGTATCGTGAACTTACAGATGCCGAGCCTTCAGCACCAGCAACACTCAAACTTCAAGCTGTCTCCTGGCTTGAAGTTAAACAAATTGCAAACCGTAAGATCGTTAAACTCCTTCAAGAAAAGGTACGGCTAGATCCAGGGGAGTCTGAGGCAATTGCTCTTACCTTAGAACTGAATGCTGATTTGCTGTTGATTGATGAGCGACGTGGTAGAGCAGAAGCGAATCGTTTAGGATTAAGAATTACTGGGCTACTTGGTATATTAGTTGAGGCAAAACGCCAAAATTTAGTTGCTGCGGTTAAGCTACTAATGGATAACCTAATTGTTACTTCGCAGTTCAGGGTGTCTTCAGCTTTGTATTATCAAATTTTAGAAATGGTGGATGAAGCTTGAGTGAGCTGAGTGAAATGCCGCTATCACAACTATTTTCTTTAAGATAACTTAGCTATTTTTTATTTAGCATATGCAAAGTATTAAAGAATTAAGTAGCTGCTAATACAATAAACTCCACACTCATCAGGATGAAAAAAATGTATTGTTAATAACAACTTTTTTCAAGTTTGCCTTTAATGTATACAGAATACAGTAATAATTAATCAACTGTCAGTAACTAACAATTTATCAACAACAAAACGTGTAAAATTCTCTATCCGCATTTTGCAGGAAATGTGCTATGAACATTGGAACTAAAATCAACAGCGTAGGAAAAACTCATGCAGTTCGCGACTTGGGTGTGACAGCACAGGGAGTCAGTTTACGCTCAGTCAGCAAAAAGTATGGTTCGTTTGTTGCGGTAGAGAATTTGAACTTAGATATTCCTGCGGGAGATTATTGCTGCTTGTTAGGACCAAGTGGTTGTGGGAAAACAACAACACTACGGATGATTGCAGGACACGAAGATGTGACAAGTGGCGATGTCCTCATAGGCGATCGCCGCGTCAATAACTTACCGCCAGCCAAGCGCGACACTGCAATGATGTTTCAAAATTATGCACTGTTTCCGCATAAAACCGTTTGGCAAAATGTGGACTTTGGCTTAAAGATGCGTAAGATTCCGCAAAGCGATCGCCGTACCCGTGTAGGAGAAATGTTAGAACTTATTGGTTTAAGTCATCTTGCTGAACGCAAACCTGCACAATTGAGTGGCGGACAACAGCAGCGAGTTGCACTAGCAAGGGCATTAGTAACGCGTCCCAAAGTCTTACTTCTCGATGAACCCTTAAGCGCGTTGGATGAAACTCTACGGTTGAGGATGCGCGGAGAATTGCGCAAAATTCAAAAACAGTTTGGTATGACATTCATTCAGGTAACGCACGGAGTAGACGAAGCGTTTGCACTATCCGATCAAATTGTTGTCATGAACCACGGTCATATCGAACAAGTTGCCACTCCTGCTGAAGTTTTTCGGACTCCGGCTTCGCAGTTTGTCGCTAAATTTATGGGCGATCAAAATATTTTTACAGGTAAGATAATCAATTGTATTGCTGATACAAATAGCGACTTAATTGAGTTAGATGTAAAAGGAATTGGTTCACTTTTTTGTCGCGGATACGGGGCTGTAATCGGAAATGAAGCGGCGTGTTCCATTCGGGCTGACTTGGTTGAATTAGAACCCTACTCAGCAGCAACTTTGATACCATCTACCAAGCAAAATCATATTTTAGTACGAATTACTGCGGTTGAACTAACTGGATATGTCACGCGAGTTTCCTTGATGGTAGAAAAGACAGGGCAAGAACTGCTTTATAAAGTTCGCAGTGGTGATTGGCAGAATAGTTCTTTACAAGAAGGTCAACTTATAACACTGCGTTGGTCAACAGATGACTGTGTTTTTTTAGCTCATTAATAAATATAATCAAAAATCTGCTCTGGGATTACAAAGGGCATAATTAATGATTTTCTCTTGTTTACATATGCTGAATTTTAGAGGATTGGTGTAACGGTTTTTCTACCACTTTAATATTAAACTTTATATGAAAAAATGGAAAAATATACAGCCTTATTTATTAGTCGCACCTCAAACTTTAGTTTTTCTCTTATTTTTAGTCATTCCAATTGCTGCAATTTTAATGGTGAGTTTCTGGGAGTTCACTGGTTACTCGATGACCCCAGCATTCACCTGGGACAATTATGCTGCTATTTTTTCTTCTCCAGTTTATTTAGCAACTTACATCAATACATTTAAATTTGTGGCAATTGTCTGGTTGATAACATTAGCGATCGCTTATCCTATTGCCTACTTTTTAGCCTTTCATGTTACGAGTTTGCGCTGGCAAATTGTTTTATTTTTAATCTGCACAATTCCTTTTTTAACATCTAATATCATTCGGATGATTTCTTGGATTCCATTTTTAGGTCGTGAAGGAGTGCTGAATCAAACACTCATGGCACTTGGTGTTACTAATCAGCCGATAGAAATGTTTTTGTTCTCTGACTTTGCTGTTGTCTTAGTAATGGTGCATCTCTATAGTTTATTTATGATTGCTCCTATCTTTAACAGTATGATGCGCATTGATCGCGCTTTAGTGGCAGCGGCTGAAGATGCAGGTGCTTCAGGATGGCAAATTCAAAAAGAAATTATCTTACCTTTAGCAGCACCAGGAATTGCGATCGGTTCAATTTTTATTGTGACGCTTGTTATGGGTGAATTTGCCACTGTTAGGCTCATGAGTGGCGGACAATCATCTTCTGTTGGATATTTAATTCGGACTCAGATTGGAAGTTTGCAATATCCTATGGCTGCAGCAAACGCAGTCATTTTACTTTTAGTGACTCTACTACTTGTCTTTGGAATTTTACGCGCAGTTGATATTCGTAAAGAACTTTAGATTAAATGAGTAAAAAACGACCTCTTTCTTTTTATTTATTAGCTGCTTTTTTCGGTCTATTTGTTTTGTTCTTGTATGGGCCTTTTTCAGCAATTTTTCTTTTATCACTACAAGGATCAGAAGGACAGTTAACTTTTCCCATGCGGGGATTTAGTTTTTACTGGTTGGGAGAAGTTTTTCAACAGCAACGGGTTGGTGATTTTGTCAGTGCATTTCAGCGTTCTTTTTTGTTAGGTTTATTAGTAATGGCGATTACCGTTGCTTTGAGTGTTTTAGCAGGCATGGCATTTCGGAGTAAATTTTGGGGATCGAATTTAATATTTTATTTAACAATTTCTAGTTTGATTGTCCCAAGTATTCTTGTGTCTTTGGGAATTGGAATTGTATTTAGTTTACTTGGCATAGAAAATCAGTGGTATTCTTCGGCATTAGCAGGGCATTTGACATGGACGCTACCTTTTGCTTTTTTAATTATGGTGGGCGTATTTAATCGATTTAATCCTTCTTATGAAGAAGCATCGCGCGACTTAGGTGCAAATGATGCTCAGACATTTTGGCAAATTTTGTTACCTTTAATTGCTCCTAGTTTGATTGGTGTAGGTCTATTTGGTTTCACGCTTTCTTACGATGAATTTACCCGCACATCTTTGATTTCTGGGGAAAACAATACGTTACCGCTAGAAATTTTTGGCATGACAACTAATGTGACAACACCAGCGTTGTATGCATTGGGAACACTGACAACAGCGTTTTCTTTTTTGCTTATTGGAGTTGCGATCGCAGCATTCCAACTTCTTTCCCGTCGTCAAGAGGGTTAGTAATACAACTCGTTCAACAAAGTACAACGTAATCAAGAGGATATTATGACTGTTGCATTGATACCTGTGGTAAATGGCGATCGCTTGAATCGAAATATTTCGCAGTTAGCAGAAATTGGCAAATTACCAGGAGGCGGTGTGAGTCGCGTTGCGTTCACTCCAGAAGATTTATTAGCACGCCAACTTGTACAATCATGGATGATTGAAGCAGGAATGACAGTGCGAGTTGATGCAGCAGGAAATATTATTGGTACTTATGCAGGAAGAAAAGAAGGTGCAGGGGCGCTAGCTACAGGTTCGCACATTGATACTGTTCCGGTAGCAGGTAAATTTGATGGTGTTCTCGGAGTTTTGGCAGGAATCGAAGTTGTCCACGTCTTGCAAGAAAATAATATTCGCCTGCAACATCCAATTGAAGTGATGGTTTTTACCGATGAAGAAAATAGCGTTCTTGGCTGTAAAGCAATGGCGGGTACTGCGGTTCTCGATCCCAAGTGCTACCGTCGCAACGATGGTACGCCAATTGAAACGTGTTTAGCACAAATTGGTGGTGATTGGTCGCAACTGGCAACCGCAAAGCGCCAGCCTGGTGATATTGCTGCTTTTGTAGAATTACACGTCGAACAAGGTGGTGTTTTAGAAAGTACAGCAGATGAAGTCGGAGTTGTGATTGGCATTGTGGGACAGTACCGCCACCATGTCACTGTTACGGGGCGTCCTAATCATGCAGGAACTACCCCAATGAATATGCGTAAAGATGCTTTGGTAGCTGCATCACAAATTGTCTTAGCTGTCAACAAGTTAGCTACAGAAACACCAGGAGAACAGGTAGCGACAGTAGGTTACTTTAGTGTTTCTCCCAATGCGGCAAATATTGTCCCAGCAAAAGTAGATTTGAAAATTGACTTGCGTGATATGTCTCAGACTCATCTAGAAGATATGGTGGCGCAGATCAAAAATCAGCTGGGAGACATTGCTGCTGCAACTCAGACTGAAATAGAAATGACGCAAATGCTGCATGTATTACCGACATTAGCTGCACCGAATATTCAAGAAGCGATCGCCCAAGTTTGTCAGCAATCAGGCTTAAGTTATACTTATTTACCGAGTCGCGCTGGACATGATGCTCAAGAAATTGGTCGATTTGCGGATATGGGAATGATTTTTGTGCCAAGTCTTGCTGGTATTAGTCATGCCGAAGATGAGTATACTTCGCCAGAACAGTGTACTCAAGGTGCAAATGTGCTACTACAGACTTTCTTAAAACTAGATGAAATTTATTAAGATGTTAGCAGGCAAGATGCCTGCGCCACTTTATTATGCTGCAACAAACTCATTCCATTTCTGTACTAAGTAAGTTTGTTCGTCCATGACCGAGTTCCAACAGACAACATTACCCATGCGATCGTTAAAGGAACCGCCATCACGTACTGCGCCTTGCGACTCAATTTTCTTGCCAAAAGGATCAATGATATCTTCAGAAGCTGGCTGACCTTCATACCAGAAATTCCACTCTGCTGCTGACATGTGCTTGCGGGCATTTTCAGGGATCGCGCTGTAATAACCTTGTCTTCCCAAAAAACCACCTACCCAGCCGTCTAGCATCCAGTTAATGTATTCGTAAGCAGCATCAAGTTCAATCCCTGAAAGATTACGCGATAGTCCAATACCACCACCCCAACCACGATATCCTTCTTTGAGTGGAGCATAAACACACTCTAAACCTCTAGCTTTAACAGCAGTCACAGCTGGCGACCACATCGATTGTAAAACAACTTCTCCAGCAGACATTAAATTGACTGATTCGTCAAAAGTCTTCCAAAAAGCACGAAATTGTCCGGCTCGTTTTTGCTCAATTAAAATTGCTGCAATGCGATCGAGTTCTTCGCGAGTCATATTGCCTTTATCACCAAACTGCATGATCCCTTGGGCTTCCACGACCATAGCAGCATCCATAATGCCAATTGAGGGAATATCTAAAAGTGCTGTTCTTCCTTTATATTTGGGGTCAAAAAGTTGCCCCCAAGACACAATTTCGTCATCTACAAGATCGGGGCGATAACCTAATGTATCAGCGTTGTACTGGAAAGGAATAAGTGTGGCAAATTCTGTGGGTTGGTTGGCAAATTCTGTTGAATCTTGACCTGTTACAAACATCACGTTACGCGGTGCAGTTCCTTGTGAAGTATTTACAGGCGCGCTTGGATATAAATCTCCAGTCGTAAAGATGGGTACTATCTTGTCAAATTCTGGAACTCTCTTAACGTCAATTGGCTGTAAGTTCCCTGAAGGAATAACTAAGGGTAAACTGAAATATTCTCCATCAAAAATGTCATATTGCTTTGGCTGAGTAATTGCAATTTGATTGTTTTCCTCAGTACTTAGAGCACGCATACTAAGCTTAAACCCTAAATCTTTCTCAGCTTGCGCTCGAATTTCATTAATTTGAGAAACACCTGTTCCAATCAAGCGTAGAGTTACATCTTTGATTTGATTTGTAATAATTGTTGGTCCTGTTGTAGGCTGCTGACTAGTATTATTACCACCACACTGGGTTGCAGTTAACATTGCACCAGCAGCTAACCCAGTTCTAAGCACTTGACGCCGAGATATCTTACTCATTGTTGTTGATATTGCAAGCTATCTGAAAAATTTTATTAATGACAATAATTTATATAAACTAATGACAAGCTAGTTCTAAGAAGCTTTGCCAAACTAATTAATATTGTTTGTTCTAAAGATTTTCTTAATTTTAAAAAAATAACCAAGGCGTAGCTGGGCAGAATTATATATTACATTTAGGTTGGTGCATGGTTAATAGCAATTCACCATTAATCATCAACGCATTAACTTACGTTTATTTTCACCCTTGATAATTTGACTTCAGGTAAATATTATCTAAAATTATTCTCTTTCAAATAACTGTATATATATATACATTTGGATGCAATACTCTAGAAATAACCACCAATTAACAATTTGCAGGCAAATGACTAAATTGTTTGCCCAATTCTTGTATAATGCTTGTGTTCAAACTATACCTAAGTACTACGGATAAAGTGCTTTAATGATTTGTAACTGAAGTTGCAATACTTGTGAGCTGGATGTCATTACGTAATATTTAATCTTGTGTAGGTTTGGCTCTCAAGTTCGTTAAATAATTTCTAAGCTTATTACACTGCACATTTCGATTGTCAGAACTTAAAAACGCGTCCTCAAGCAGATAGTACGAAGTTTCATTCCAATATTGCTTTCTATAACTACTCTTAATGACATTGTTACCTCTGAAAAACAGCTTTTTAATAACACACCTGAAAAAAGCATAATTTTTCAGTACCAACGATCCAGAATACAGAGAACCCTTCCTCTAGTGACTAATTTTGCAACAAAACGTTATGCACTGTCATAGCAGATAACAAACTGAATGCCTCAATGTCTAATTTTCCTCATTTGGCAATTACTGCACTGCTGCTAGTTAAAGAATGCGATAGCGATTCGTGCACTCAATTTTGCCTTGTGCAGTGAACCAAAACTGAAGTCTGGTAAACGGTTTTAATCAAATAGCCACAGGCAATTACCAACATGACTTATCGAGATCAACTACTAGCTCTTCACTCCTAAGCAAAGAAGTCCTGTAAATTATTAAGAGTATCGGCAACAGCTAGCTGTCTAGAGCTGATCGCAGGTTGAAGCGAAGGTGGAGAAAATGTCCATAACATCCGAAACTTCTATAGTCGGGCTGATTGTATTAGCAGCTTTCACCATATTAGGCTGGGGCTTTTATCGCGCTAGACCTTACGGCAAACTAGGAGTCATAGCTTGGTTACAGTCAGTAGTGTTAATGGCTCCTTGGCTGTTATTTTTTGGTTTATTTGCTACTGGAATTTATATCAATATTGTCGGGATCTTGTTTTTGTTAGTTGCTTCAGCCGTAGTATATATTTTTTTGGGAAGGCAATTGAGAGCAGCCGGTCAAGATGCTATCTTGCGATCGCGGGCAACTGAACGCCTTGCTAATGCAACTCAAGACGATCAAGCATCAGATGTTCCACCACAACTACAACCTGAGGCAGTTTCAATTGCTGAAGAAGACTTGGGAGCAATACGTGGTATTTTTGGGATCGATACTTTTTTTGCGACAGAAACCATTCCTTACCAAGAAGGAATTATCTTTAAAGGTAATCTGCGGGGAGAACCAGAAGCTGTTTTTCAGAAATTAAGCAGTAATCTACACCAGCAATTAGGCGATCGCTATCGTTTATTTTTAGTTGAGAACCTTGATGGTAGACCTGTTGTCATTGTTCTTCCTAGCCGTAACGATCCCCAGCCTACTAACGTAGCGCAAACAATTCTAGCAGTTGTCTTACTCATCGCTACGATCGCAACCTGTCTGGAAGCCGGAGGCATTTTACTAGGCTTTGATTTCTTGACAAATATCCAGCGATATCAAGAACCATTACCGATTGCAGCAGGTATCTTAGCAGTTTTACTAACACACGAACTCGGACATCGGTTACTCGCACAGCGTTATCAAGTGCGGCTAAGTCCACCATTTTTTCTCCCAACTCTGCAAATTGGTGCTTTCGGTGCAATTACTCGATTTCAGTCAATCTTACCTAACCGGACAGTATTGTTTGATGTTGCTTTTGCTGGACCTGCCTTTGGCGGCATTTTATCGTTTACTTTATTAGTTCTCGGTTTGATACTGTCTCGTCCTGAAAGTTTGTTTCAAGTGCCGACTGAGTTTTTTCAAGGGTCGATTTTAGTAGGCACAATTGCTCGTGTCATTTTAGGTTCTGCACTCCAACAGAATGTCGTCGCGGTTCACCCACTAACCGTTATTGGTTGGTTGGGTTTAGTTATTACAGCGATAAACTTGATGCCAGCAGGACAACTCGATGGTGGTCGAATTGTGCAAGCAATTTATGGACGTAAAACTGCTGGACGCACGACGATCGCAACTTTAATTGTGTTGGCGATCGCCTCTTTTGCTAATCCTTTAGCTTTATATTGGGCAGTTGTCATTGTTTTCTTACAACGCGACTTAGAACGCCCCAGCCAAAATGAACTGAGCGAACCCGACGACGCCCGCGCCGCTTTAGGGCTATTGGCTTTATTTTTAATGGTTGCGACACTTTTACCTCTTACTCCCGCTTTAGCAGGACGCCTGGGGATCGGTGGATGAGGGAAGAAAAAGTGTTGAGTTTTGAATGTTGAGTGTTGAGTTTAAGAGAGTTATGAGTGTTAAGTGTTGAGTTAAATCCGGCACCTTTGGAAAGCGAACAATTCAAAATTCAAAACTCAAAATTCAAAACTAGTTACTCTTCCACCCCTTGTAAATATTTGGTCGCGGTGTTGCGGCTGAGAAAAGTCTTTGGAAGACAGATTGGCGATCGCTTGATTTTTCCTGAGAAAGATTCCACAAAGTTTCATAAAAGAAGAAGGAAACTCCGGCAAATTTGTGTCGGCGCACTTCTGTAACTTGCTCTTGAACCTGCTTGATGGGAACATGACGATTTTTCAGCCCACTTAAAATTCCCACACCAACTGGGATGTGTCGTTGCGCAGCAACGACTTCTGGATACTGTAGTTCACTAATAAAAACATTAATATCGTTACGATATACCTGCAAGATCAGTTCTTCAATGAATCCTTTGCGTTCCCATTTTTCCCAGTCTGCTAGAAATAAGTCATAAGAAACTCGTTGTGGATTTGGGGATACAGAAATTAAGCAATTCTGCTTCCTAGCCTTGATGGTATGAAACACTCGTTGCATGTAGTTTGTAATTTTGTCAGCGCGCCAACGAACCCACTCTGCATCTTGGGGATCGCTGGGAGGACTTTGTCCTTGGTGTTCTTTTTGGTAGAGAGCTACAGTGTAAGCATCGTAGCCAAACTCTGAGGGTAAACCAAAGTGATCGTCAAATTGAATGCCATCTACATCGTAATTACCAACAATTTCGACAATTAAGTCCAAAATAAACTGCTGTACATCTGGGCGAAAAGGATTTAACCAGACGCGCTCGTGCGTTCCCTCTTGCCAAATTTTACTGCCATCGCGGCGACTCGTAAGCCACTGGGGATGACGTTGAGCAAGTAATGAGTCAGCCGGTGCCATAAAGCCAAATTCAAACCAAGGAATCGCTGCCATCCCTTTTCGATGCGCTTGCTGTACGATTTCATTCAAAACATCGCGTCTTTGTAGCCCTGGTGTGGGATCGAGCGATCGCCCAATGACACGTTGCGCAACTCGACTAGGATAAAGTGTGTAGCCCCAATTCCACACAGTAGGATAGAGCGTATTGAAATTAAGTTGATGCAGACGCCCAATTGCGTTTTTGAGGCGATCGCTCTCAAATAAAACATCACTATCTATATTTGTTAACCAAACACCTCGCAACTCAGCCGCAGAATGAGTGCGAGTGCTAGCAACAGTCTTTTGATGGAATGTAGGAGTAAGTATTAAAGTAACGGTCAAGCTCACAATACACAGTAAGACACATAAATATTGCGAGCGATGGTACAACTTAAACATTTTTCAATTGATATCAGTAGATAAGCATAATGAGTCACACTTGATTCATTGCTGCCACGCGCTTTCAAGTTAGGGTTTGTGACGACACATGAAAATGACAAGCCTATTGTCTTTAATGCCTGAAGTATACAAGGGTTGAGTTCTTAAAAATACACAGCCAAGCGCAGTTAAAGATAACTGCGTGTGCTGAGTTGGAGAATCTCTGGCATAGTACTGAGTACCTTATTTACCTAGCTTTACTTAAGTTAATTTATCTACAGTTCTTTACAATCTTTATCTTTCTTAATAAAATGCGAGTTTTTAGCAAGCTTTTCATTGTAGCTGTCACAGCTATAGAGCAAAAACCAAATGAATTAACAGCGATAAATAGACTGTAATTAGCTACAAGCCCTGCACCTGCTACTTTTATTCTGTTACTCAAAATTAAATGAGTGAAAACTACTACTCAATTTGAAGCTAACTGGTGTGTTGAGCACAACTTATTGCTGCTTGCTTACTACTGCCTTGATAATAGTACTACTTAAAAGTAACTCTCTATACACTAATCCAGAGCAAATCTTTTAAAATTTGTTTTTTTTTAACTTATTTTTAACAAAATTAGGTAAGATAGTTTTGTAATCGCAATCAGGTTTTTCCGTTACAAGATATTAATCAGAGACTTTTCTTTGAGAAAAGTATTATCTTGCCTTCATAAAATCTTTAAACGCAACTTCATCAAAACTTTAAATAGTGCTTTGAAACTGGCTGCATAAATATCTACACTGGTGCTGAGAAGTTCATATAGTTTTTAAAATTAAGTTTTTTCTCATCAAACTTAATTTTGAAGCTAAGTCAATCAAAAAAGTACTATGAGAATTACAGATGTTAGATATACAAGGGAATTTATTTCTCACGATCAAGAAACAACTTTTAAAAAAGAAAAATATAGCAGGCTTTTCTGGGCAAATGCCGCTATTTGTACAGAACGGAAGCGAGTTTTGTACTTAAATAAAAAAGAGTTATTGAATACAAGAAGATTTTTGTATAGTAGAATACAGATTTTTTAGTGTTGGTATGTACATACTGTAAATAACACCTGAAAAAAACAGAATATTTCAGTATATTTCCTGCCTACAAAAAAACTAAGTCCTAACTGCTAGACAGTTTACCCAGCGTTTTTACGCTGTGGGTTGTTGAAGAAGACACCATTAGAGTGCACTTAAACAACCCTAGTTAAGAGGGATAGATCTGCGTAAATTTAACTTAGGATGCAAAAATTTTGATTTCTTTTAGTGCGTTGCAAGTTATTAAAAACAATAAATTAAGGGGTAGTTTTTAACAACTAGTTGCGGCAGAAAGTAAGTTCTAAGTAATATCTGGGTATACCGAGTTCTTATTTTAAGATTGCGATCGCAAACAGAATTCATAGGTAACGTATTCGGAAGATGGTAAGAATACGTATTGACAGCAGCTTCCTTATAAGGATTTGTTGTAATTATAGTGAGCAGCAAAAGTAAGGGTCTAAGTTCTAGTTCTTTACTTGAGGTTTTTATGTAAATTTTGTATAAAAAATTAAGCTATCTATCTTAGTTAAATGACGACCGCAAAATTTATTTTTATGTGATTTTGCATAACCTGATTACTTCCAGTTAAATTGATATTTTTTGCTAAATTAATGCTGTAATTTTCCATATTTCCTGGAAATTCTTTCTTGGTATTGAAGTAGTATAAAGAGCGAAGAATAAAAAACATTCATTGTTGCTTATTTAATTGTGAGGTGGTGTGAAGTTTGGTGTTGAGCTTGCAGTATAAAAATCAGTTTTTCTAGAGCAGTAGTTGTTATAAGAGGTTTCTAATGCCTGGCAAACGTAGTAGTCGTAAAAATGTACCACGCTTTTATTGCCCGTACTGCGAGCGGCGATTGTGGCGTTTAGGCAGCCCAAAATATTTTTTATTTTATACAGGAGCATTAGAGATCCAACAAAATGTAGCAAATATGCCACGTCAAAGTGCAATTGAGTTAGCCGCGAAAGGTGTATACGTTGATAATAATGTCTGGATTGAAGAGTTTTTGTGTGGCGAACACGGCAAGTTATGGATGAAACTCTGTAGAAAGCCTGATGGTAAATTAAATGTCTCACTAGCAACTAACCAAGATTGGCGAAAAACAACTCGAACAATTAATCCAGAAACACCTAATCCTTCTGTTGGTGAGTTTACTTACCGTATGAGTCGTCAGGCTTCAGCAAAACTGATTTACACCAGAGATTAAACTTTCTATTCATTTGGTAAAAACGCAAATTTCAAATCAATGAATAACACAATTTATTTTAGCGATTTCGTGAATGATGCAATTGATACAGTCGGTGAGCATTGTGAAACCATTCATAAAGTGAAGTCAGGCGATTTTGCTGTGATGCTAAGCTTGAACTACTAAAGTTATTGCGGTGCACTATTTCTTCTAAAAAACTTTGGGTAGTATGTAGGCAAAGATGGGAAGTATCTCGCAGGCGTGTAAAGTTAATACATAGGTTGTCTGGGTTACTAGCATGAGTAAGAGAAGGTTGAGCATAATTGAGGTAGAGATCTAACCAACTTGCTGGTGTAACTTTCGAGCTAAACTGCCGAGCTGGATTGCAAATAAAACTGAATCCTAGAAGTTCTGCACGCTTGTTTGTCGTATCTGCTGTGGAAAAACCCCATTTTTTTTGTTTTGCACCTGATGAGTATCGAGTAGGATATTCTTGGTGTGTCGAGACAAAAATCTCTAGTTTTTCTTTTAGCTTTAGCAACTCTATGTGTTTAGGAGACTCTTTTAGCTCCTCTTTAACGTCAACCAAGAGGGAGCAAGCTTGCTCAATTGAAGTAGAAATGTATTCATAAAACAGAGCTTGATCTGCTTCCTCCAGCAAATACATCAGCGTAATAGTAGCTTCACATAACTGTTCTACCAAAAAATTAATTCCGATTTGATCTTGTTGGTATATTTCCAGTAGAACGTAGGAATAGTAGTGGCTACATACTTTGGAGTACAGCCCTAAGATAGCCGAGCTAAAAGGCTCGTCTGTAAAACCTTGAATTGCTCTGACGGCTGACTGAAGTTGTGCCAAGTACTGGTGTAGCGTTTGGGCAGTTCTCAGAAAGGCATCAGCAAAAGCTTGCTCAGAACTCTCAAGCGAGTCTAAGTTCGGCAAATAAAATTGAACTTGATTAGATGGCAGTTTTGTATTCATCAAAGCCACAACTCAGCTACTTTACATTCTGTGCAGCACACGCCAAAGATGATATGAGGGGGAGACGATCCCGCCTTTGATCAGGATCACATCTTGTCGTTAACAAAGATCACATGAGGACAAATCTACAGACTTAATTGGTCAAAGCTTAGTTCACAAATGTGAAGTTTGAAATGTACAACATTTAGACAACGGATAGGGCTATCCCTCTTAAATACATTAGCTCTATTAGTATCTTACCTAAGATAGGCGACAAGCAGAAAACTTAAAGTAATTTACTGCTACTTAGTTAGGTCTCTCTTTTACGATCAACCAGTTTTATGTTCTTTAACTTCTATCAAAAGATAGGTATAGCGTTCAGCCAAAACCTCTCTGGATAAAAAGGCCTTAGCTACCAATTCTATTACGCTACGCCAACGATATTTGAGTTCATTTTCAAGTATTCTTCTGATAAGTATTGTGACCTAAGTACAAATTCAAGGTGACATCTTGCATTTTGTCTTTGGGCTTGTTTCCTTTTCCTCTATGACTATGGTAGGCAACTTAAATGCTCAAGAGCTTATCACTAGACCGAAACTTCGTCAAATAAATAATGAACAATTAATGATTGAGTTCTGGAATTTTAAGTAAAGTTTGGTTTTTTGTAGCATGACATACAGCATACTAAGTATTAAACGTATATAATTTCGACTTAGAATTTAAAGTTGGAAAGGGTAGTAAATACCCTAATATGTATAAGAACTGCCAGCGGAGCATCTACGTTGTGGCCTGTTGAAGAAGACACCAAGAGTGCACTTAAGCAGACCAAGTCAACGGAAAAAGTGTGACTTTTTGAGTCAACGTTTGTTTCAAACAAATAAACTAGGACTGTCTCACCTGACTGGAGAGCTTTCCGGTGACAAATAGATAATTGAATTCAATTGTCATAGCACTTATCAATAGCCCATGACCTATAAAATGTGAGGTCATGGGTTTCTTGCTTGTTCAGAACAGTTGCCGCGTTGATTGCTAGCGGCTTCCTGCTGGCGCATTAACACAGACAACGAAACGATAGGAACTCGGAACCCTTTTTCATGTATATAGATGTGTCAAACAAACAGAAGCAGTGGATTACTTTTAAAGTTTCAGAAATGGAAATGAGCGCACTAGAAGCTTATTGCCAACGAACAGAAAGAACAAAAACAGATGTTTTACGAGAACTCATCCGTAAGTTGCCAACTTACACAAATTCATCAAACCGAAACATCTTGCAGTAAGTCGTGAGCAAGTGGATCGCATTACCGTATGAATACGGCAAAATGTTGTCACTTTTTCTTAATGGGTCACATCAAAGCATGAAGTTATCTTCAGCATTGCTGTGTGAGAACTTTGTATTCGCTAAACGCTTACACAAAAATACTGCCTGCCTCTATTCATATTGCGGGTAAGACAATGACTCAAACACTTCAACAACAATCAACACCTTCTAGCATTGACAAGACACCGCTGGTAAGTGTCATTATAAACAACTACAACTACGGTCGATTCTTAAATCAAGCCATTGAAAGTGTTTTACACCAGACGTATCAAAACTGGGAATTGATCGTTGTTGATGATGAGTCAACAGACAATTCTCGTGAAATTATAGAAGCTTACACAGAAAACCTCACAGCTATCTTTCAAAAGAACGCTGGACAAGGGGAGGCATTAAACACTGGCATTGCTCATGCGCACGGAGAAATAATTTGTTTTCTCGATGCTGATGACTACTTTCATCAAGACAAACTGATGAAGGTTGTTGCAGGCTTTTACGAACATCCAGAATGGGTTCAAATTTCCCACTGTTGGACGTCTGTAGACACAGATGGGCTACCTATTGGTCAAGGTTCTACCTTGCTTAACCAAGGAGATGTGCGCCCTTTGTTATTGCGATGGGGAAGATATGCAATGGGAATTACCTCTGGACTTGCATATCGCCGTGCTGCATTGCAAAAAGCACTACCTATTCCTACTCGAAAAGCTGCAGCAGCGGATACATATTTAACTGTGGTTGTTCCTTTTTATGGTGAGGTGGGCTGTATCAACGAACCGTTGATGTTTTATCGAATACACGGTAACAACAAACAAGCTCGCAATGACAATTTGTCGTATTTAATTCAGGAAAGAGAAGATACAGCCAATTTTATTAATCAGGCATCTGCAAACGTAGGGTTAGCTGACCGGTTGAATATGCGACAGGATGTAGACTACCGCACGCTCACAGCACTACAGCAGGGTAATGTTCCTTGGGCAGAAAAAATGGAGATTATTTGGCTTTCATGGCGAGAAAGCATGGAGATTGGGCGGAGCGCTAAGGATACCCTAGAACGATTGTTACGGCGTGGCATTTGTACTCTATTTCCTTCTGAAGGTAGAGCAGTTCTGCGTTTAGGACTGCGTGGCTACTTGCGTTTCAAGTTATTCGGTCAATAGCTGAGAAAGAATATGAACCACATAGTCAATATCATCCGTAGGCACTGGATGCCATTATTACTGTTGAATGGTGTCATCCTTGCTGGCACATTGTATGCTGTCATCTATACAAAGACGAATGTTGCTCCTGTATGGAAGGCAAGTGCCAAATTAAATCTTCCCCAACCAACAACACGGTTAGATACTAATTTAGGAACCTTAGGTCAACTGCAAAATTCGGCATTAGGATTCACGAGAGAGCTTAATCCTTTACAGATTCAAATGACAATTTTAACCAGCGATACTGTAATGGAACGGGCACTTGCTGTTGATCCAGAAAAAAGCTTGTATCCACGACTCAGTGATTACAAGTTGGCATTTAGTGCGACACCGCAAGAGCAATCAACGATTATCAATTTACAAGTTAAAGCTTCTAGCCCAGAAATTGCGCAAAAGAGGTTAAGTAACCTGATCAATGTTTATCAGCTTCGTCTTAACGAACTGCGCCATCAAGATACAAATGTACGTAAGCAATTTTCTCAAACTGATTTAGAAGACGCCCAAGCACAGTTGGCAAAAGCACAGGCGGAGTTAGCCAATTTTCAACAATCAACAGGGCTAACTGAAGTCACAGAGCAAACAAGATCGCTGATCAATCAACAGCGTGAGTTAAGAACAACGTATACCAATGTGTTATCACAAGCTCAAGCGAATCAAGCTCAGGCACAAGCAGCTTCTCAACGTTTGGGAATCAACGCGCAACAGGCAATGAATTCACTTCGTCTAGGAGAAAACAGAGAATACCAAGCGATTCGCCAAAAACTTTCGGATGCTGAAACTGCTTTGGCAGAAGCAAGAAGTCGGTATACAGATGAAAGTCCGCAAGTCCAATCGTTGTTGTCTCAGCGCGATGAGTTGATGCAGATTATGAACCAACAGATTGCGATCGCAGCTCCTGGTGCAAGTGCCAATCAAATAGATCCGACGCTGGGTGGTAACGGAACTCGCGACAGCCGCATCGAAATGATTGCTGAACTGATTCGATCGCAAAATAATGCTGCTGGCTTGCAGCAACAAGCCAATCAAATTGCTAGCGAGATTAATCGTGTCAACGCAGAACTCAACAGCATTACTCAAAATAGATCGCAGCTGATCAACTTGCAGCGGCAATACGAGATTGCAGAGGGAGTGTACAAGAGCATTCTTGGTCAAGTTGAACAAACAAAAACAAATCCCTTCAGCGTGTATCCTAACGTTCAAACTTTGGATGCTCCTGTCATCGATCCTAAACCGGAAGAACCGAGCAAACGCGCGATCGCTCTTGGTGGCATCTTAGCAGGATTGTTTGGCAGCATCAGCTTAATTTTCTTCTTAGAAAAGCGCAATCCGATGCTGCGTCCGAAGGATCTCGAACAAGTGGAATTCCCAGTACTGGGGCGGATTTCTCGCCTCAAACGTACCGATATGGAGCGCAACTTGTCGGGTGAGGTGGCAATCGAGTTACAACGGCTTGCTTCTGCTGTTTTGATGTTAGAGCATCAACGTTTATTAGTGACAAGTCCTACCTCAGGCGAAGGCAAGACTACTGTCACTTTGGGACTGGCTCTAGCCTTGGTTAACTTTGGTTTTCGCGTGTTGATTGTCGATGGCGATCTGCGACAAGCTGAACTTAGTCGGCGCTTAGGACAGCTACAAAAGCAACCGAAGAATGGTCAACAAACACCTGTCTCGGTATGTCTGGGATTAGACTTGTTGCCAGCACCTAATCTATCAAAAACCAAAATTCCCGAATACTTTGCTCGTGGTAGATTTCAACAAAATTTAGACCAGATTCAAGCAGAAGGCGGTTATGACTATGTTCTTGTGGATAGCCCACCGATTGGTTTAGCTAGTGAAACAAACTTGATGAGTTCAGTTGTGCGCAATGTCCTGTTTGTGGTGCGTTCAGGTAAGAGCGATCGCTATGCAGTCATGGATGGCTTTGAACAGCTCGTGCAGCATCACGCCCAAGTTATGGGGCTAGTGGTCAACTATGTTGAACCAAAAGATGTTGGCTATCGCTATGGACGTCAACGTGAATTACTAGAAACTGAAGCATAAAACCATGTCTCATCTCTACCCATCTAAATCTGTCGCCATGCCAGCCAAAACAAATAATTTGTTTTCAGGTGTCTGGATTCGTTGGCAAGCGCTAAGTTTGGGAGAACGTTTTGTTTGCGCTAATATTCTCCTAATACCAATTTGGTGGGTTGCCGGTCTTTATCGCTATATGTCCTCACTGTTGCTGTTGGTTGTTGCCATTTATGAATGGCATAAACATGGTGAAATTCGCCTCAAACGCCCAACGGTTCCTGTGATGGCTTTCATTGCCTTCGGTGTCTACCAGATTGCAACAATCTTACTCGCTTATTCGGTACCTGGAAGAGATAAGCTTTCTACCGCACTGCTACTAACATTTTGTCCAGCATTATGGCTCTGGTATATTCAGAGCAACAACATTAAAATTCGCGTTGAAGTCGTTGCCTGGGCATTTACCATAAGTGTCGTTCAGATGCTCGTGCTTTGGCTACTTGCCCATTTTGTGATTCCAGAATCTTTCTTCCTACCTCTGCAAATTCGCAATCTATACTCAATGTTAAGTGGGGAGGAGATCCGTGGCTTTAATGTTATCAACAACCCATATTACCTGCTGCCTTATACAAACTATGGAAATATTAATGGTTGGTGGCGTTATAGTCTCTTTTTTATCTATCCAGAGTTTTTAGCTATTTACTTGGGATTTGTTAGTTTGATTTCCCGAGAAATCAAAAATCACTTGTGGTCAATTGGTCTACTTTCTGGCTGTCTGTTTCTACTTTTTTGGAGTGGAACGCGGGCAGTTTGGGTTGCTTTACCCGTTATGCTCATCTTGCATTACATATTGAATAATCTTACGAAACTCTGGGGACCTACGATTATTTTCGCACTGATGGCAGTTATGAGTTTTACAGCACTAGCCATTCCTCCAGCAACGAACCTGATCGCAACTCAGTTTACACAATCAACACAAGCCATTAATGAAGTGCGTGACAATTCGAGTGAGGTGCGATATGAAATCTATCGGCAAACGTGGCAAAGTATCAAAGACAATGAACATAAAATGATTTGGGGTCATCCAGCAACAGGTGAAGTTGTCGCTGCTGCCGGCAATAACGACAATGCTGTTGTCGGTTCTCACAGTTTTATCTTAGGAACGCTGCTGTACAAAAACGGAATGATTGGCACCGCAATCTTTGCCTTTTTCTGGGTATCGTTATTTGTGTGGTTATATGAAACACGCAGCGGAAGACCAATCAGTTGCTTTTGCGTGTTAATTCTCTATACGATGATTTCGCCAACATCACCTATCCTCTACGATATGCACATTTCCTCGCTCATCATCTTACTGTGCGTTGCGATTCGTCATTCTAAAGTAATTCCTCGCAGGCTCGTGTCACATGCGTAAGCTTCTAGTTATCCCAGGGTGGTGCAAAAGCTTGGGAGGTAACACCGTTTCACTGTTAGCGATGGTCAAAGGTTTTCAGCGCAGTGAGTCACAACAAGTTTGTGTTTTGACTCAGGCTGGTTCTTTAGTTGAAGAATATCTGCAGCAACAAGGTTTAGAGTCTTGCCTCAAGACCATTGTTGCTCAGGATCAGCGCCAGTTTGTGCAGCGTGCACTTCAGTGGGTCAACCAACAGCCGCGTGATTATCCACTCTTGTTAGAAAACTGTGCAACAAGTAAAACCTTACCTGCGATCGCCTTACACACTGTTTCCTTGCGTCTAAGTCGTCGTCCTGTTTACTATATGTTTCGTGACTTAGCAATTTCATACAATCCAGTAGGAAACCTTAGTCGCACTGTAGTATTTACTTGTCTTGCACCTCGCATCTTATGTAACTCAAAATTTACGGCTGAAAATGTTCGCGGTAGATTGGGTGAGATTCAGGGAATTCTACATCCGCCAATAGATCTTGACTTATTTAACACTCGCCCTCCAGTTGGTTCTCCTCCCCAAAAGTTACAACCAATCCTAGCTTTAGGTGCACGGATTATTTTAACACCTTCACGAATTAGCAAAGACCCTATCAATGATAAAAATTTGCGATCGCTCCCCATAGTTTTAGCAGAGTTAAAAGCTGCTGGTCATCACTACCACGGAGTCGTTATTGGACAAGATACATCTTCTGAGCAAACTCGCAGCCGTGCTTTGCTGGCACAAGCTGAAGATTTAGGAGTTGCAGACAGATTCACAATTCTACCGCCTGCATTGGATATTGAGAACTACTATAAATATGCTGATGTTGTCGTTACCCTCGCACCTAGAGAACCTTTTGGACGGACTGTTGTTGAAGCGATCGCTTGTGGTGTTCCAGTAGTCGGCAGTAACACTGGTGGTATTGGAGAAATCTTACATAATTTTGCTCCTCATTGGACAGTAGACCCACACAACCCAGGAGCTGCAGCACAAACAATAGTCCATGTTGTCCATGCTCCTGATACTCCTACTGTCCTTGCTCAAGGTCAACAATGGGTTGAAGCTAATTGCAGTCTTGTCCCCTACGCTCAGAAAATTATGGAAATTACAGGACTACAATCTCCTCATTTGCAAGAAATACTTGCTTACTAATTTGAGAAGTACTCAGAAATTTATTGCAGGCAATAAGTATATCCACTGTTGGCTTAACAAAGTCAAGTTAACTTTCAATAATAATGATCGCCATGAAAAACATTGGCATCTACCGTAGAGTTTTTCCTCTAAAATCAGAAGCCTTTATTAAAGAGCAAACACGTAATTTGTTACGTTATCAACCTACTTTCATCACTAACACTCTCATCAATGAAATTCCCTTCCAAAACATTTCTCTAAGTCAAAGTGACTTTTTAGGAATTAAACAAAGTCTTTTTTTGTTAACACGTTCTCCTCGATTATTTCAACAATCTTCACATTTAAAAAAAGTTGATTTAATTCATGCTCATTTTGGTCCAGATGGTGTTTATGCAATGGCTATAGCTGAAAAACTAAAAATACCATTTTTAGTAACATTTCATGGCTACGATATCACTATTTCACGCCAAAATTTATGGCGTAAAGGAAAATTTTTATACTATCAGTTGATTCTTCATGAAGAAGAATTAAAAAGGAAATCTGCTGCATTTATTGCTGTTTCACGTTTTATTCATAGTAAACTTTTAGAAAAAGAATATCCATCTGAAAAAATTATTCAGCACTATATTGGAGTAGATACAGTTAAGTTTTCTCCAGGAGAAAAAGCAGCAGAACGATACATTCTCTGTGTAGCTAGACATACCCAAAAAAAAGGAATTGACACCTTATTACGTGCATTTGCGCAGATTGCAAATAAACATTCTGATGTTTCGCTTGTTCAAGTAGGAACGGGTGCTTTAACTAGTGAACTACACACTTTAACAAAAGCACTTGGTCTTGAGCATCGCGTACGCTTTCTTGGTGCTCAACCTCATGAAACAGTTTTAGACTTAATGCGTGGTGCAGAAGTTTTTGCTCTTGCTAGCCAAACTGCTGAGAATGGAGATTGTGAAGGTTTACCCATTGTTATTAATGAAGCCTCTGCCTGTGGCATTCCTGTTATTTCAACTCAACATAGTGGAATTCCTGAAGCAATTTTAGATGGTGCAACTGGATTTCTAGTTGCAGAAAGAGACTACACGGCACTAGCAGAAAAACTTGACATTATCCTATCAGATCCTAGTTTAGGAAAAAAAATGGGACAGCAAGGTCGCGAGTTGGTTTGTGAGAACTTTGATCTACGTAAACAAACCCTCAAATTAGAAGCTATCTACGACTCACTTGCAAGATAGTTATAAGCTAGCCCATACCTCAGTAATATCTCATCTTGTTTATTAAAAGTATCAATTGTTATACTCAACAACGCATATGGCAAGTAACTTAGTAATCACACCTTCTTCTGAGCAAGCTATTAAAATACTAGATGCGATCGCTGCAATCGGTAGTAATGTATTAGATGGTTCGCTTAAGGAAAAATTTTTATTTGCACCTTCATAAATGTGGCGGTACTTCAATTACTCAGGCTATTAAAGCCTGCTACCAGAATATTTCTAGTATTACTGAAAACAACACATTTCATTTAAATGGTGCTGCAGCTTCTAGTGCGGCACACAAAACCTTTGAGGATAATTTAGACTCAGAAAATAATGACTATTTAGTTGGAAAATTTAGAGAGAATTTACTACTGTACTACATGTGCCAGCCAAAGATTAATTACATAGCTGGTCACTTCAGTTTCAGTGAGGTTGCTTACCAAAACTTTTCTAATAAGTATGCATTTATTACTGTTCTTAGAAATCCAGTTAAAAGATGGATTTCTGCCTATTTCTACAATCGATACACAATCTCTAAACTAGATGAAGACTTTTACGAATTTTTAAGTTCAGAAAGAGCTTTAAAAGGAGGGTGTATGTATGTCAAAAGTATAGGTGGTCCAAATAAGTCAGGAGATTACACCTCTGAAGATGCTGTGAAACGTGCCAAAGAGAATTTACATAAATTTAGTATAGTAGGCTTGCTAGAGCATAAAGAAGAATTTGTTAATCAGTTTGAACAACGATTTGGACGAAAGCTAAAAATTAGAAGCTACAATCGAAGTATTCAATCAGAAGGTTTCAAAAAGTCTTTTATAACAGAGGAAATAGAAACCAAAATAAAAGAACTTTGCCGCCCCGATATTGAGGTATATGAATATGCTCTCAACCACTTTCTGAAAACTAAATAACTTATTTATTAAAACTACAGTATGTCAGAATTAATCTGATATGCTGTAGTTTTCATTCACTGTTTGAAAACCACAGATAGTATACCTATAAAATTTTAAAGCCATGTTAAATACTTTGGTTAACAACAACAAACAATCCATTACAAAAGAAACAAAGCAACCAATAGTAATTTACGTACATATTCCGAAAACTGCAGGTACTACTTTAAGACATATAGTGCAATCTCAGTTTTATCCTCATAATATCTTTGAGTTTTATAATTTAAGACAGCAAGAACGCAAAGGCTTAAGTAAGTTCGAGCAACTTTCTGAATTTCAAAAGAATAATATAAGTTTTGTGAGTGGACATATAGGTTTTGGATTACACAGTTTATTAACTCGTCCTTGTACTTACATCACAATTTTACGAGAGCCAGTAGAACGTGTGGTTTCACACTACTTCTACCTACAAAATAGAAATGCTGTTTCAAAGGAAACAACTTTGGAAGAATTTGTTCAAACATATAAAAGAGCGCAAAATAGCATGACCAGCTTTCTGTCTGGATTAGAATTTAAAATTCAAGCAGAACAAAATATAGAGAGTAATTTAGAAGATTTTTCAGAGAAAAGTTTAAACCTAGCAAAGGATAATATAGAAAAGCATTTCAAAGTTGTTGGGCTTGTAGAGAGATTTGATGAGACGTGCCTGCTTCTTAAAAAAGATTTAGGTTGGAATATTCCTATTGCTTGTTTAAAGAAAAATGTTTCTAATAATAGACCAAAGGCAAAAGATCTACCAAGAGAAACAGTTAAATTAATAGAAGAATTTAATCAGTTTGACATCCTCTTGTATCAATATGCAAAGATAGATTTGAAAAAATAGTTACTCAGCAAAACAATTATTTTGAAAATGAATTAAATCAATTGCGTTCAAATAGCTATTCAAATCAAGCACGGCATTATTTTGTGGAAGCTAACTCATTGTATAAACGATTACTGTTTAAAGGTTACGAAGCAATAAGTCATATTCACATCTAACTGACAAAACTTTGTATTTTGTACTGGTGATTTAACCAAACCAATAGGTATTTTAACAGAGCATTAAGTAAAAGCAATTTTCTTGAAGGACATAGAGTAAAATATGAAAAATTGGTTCAACTTAATACTTGGTATAGGTATTTTAATAGTTTTATCAGGTAATAGGTCACAAGCAGAGATAATTGATTCAGTTACAGAAAGGATTGAGCAAGCTAGAAAAATAGAATCAGGGAGTTCTCAGGGAGGAGATACTTGCAATCAATTAACAAAGGTTAACTCTTTAGAAGGCATGCAAAATACATTTAAACATTGGATAAACCTTTGTGGAGAACGCTCTGAATTAGTGATGAAAAAAACAGAGATTGGCAAGTCATATTGGTATGGCTGGTCAATGTTTGTTCCTGTTGATTGGCAAGATACTTCAGTTGGGTACGATATTGTCAATCAATGGGCAACATACCCCACAGACAAAAAGTTTAGCCAAGGTTGTGGAGGTAACGGCTCTTATATTGCTCGTACCAATGAAACATTTACCTTCAATTTACAGCATCAAGGTGATAGTGCCCAGATTGATTGTAATAAGTTTCCTATTGCCAATGTTTCTGAGATGAAAGGCAAATGGGTTGATTTTGTCATGCACGTCAAATGGACTGGAAACAAAGATGGCTTTCTGCGGCTTTGGACAAAAATAGGTAGCCAACCTTACAACTTCACAATCAACTATGTAGGTGCTACATATTGGAATGATGAAGATACGGGCCCATATTTTAAAATGGGTTTATACAAGGGCGATCCACATTTTGAAGGTCCCTCTCCTCGGTACTTGTACACTGCTCAATACCGTTTAGGTGATGCTAAATCGACTTTTAGAGACGTTGCTCCTAAGAGATAATTAATCTCTGTTTTTTAGAATTGCCATTTGCTAGCTGAATGGCATTTATAATTCACTTTAAATTTATTCCATAAGTTTAAATTGTGAGGGTAGACCAAATGTTTACCCTCATCTCATATTGAGTTCAATTAATGCACGCAATGAGAGTTTTTGATACTTTTCACATGGAGTAAAGACAAGATGAAGCTACTACTAGTATGTAATCCAGGTGGTCACTTCTCTACTATGTTAGGACTAAAAAGTTTTTGGTCTGACTATCAAAGAGAGTGGGTTACTTATGCTCATTACGATACTCGTAAACTTGGTGAAAAAGAGACTGTACACTGGGTAACAATGCAAGAAGCTCGTATGTTAGGTAGAGCCAGTATCAACTTTGTTAAAGCCTTAAGAATTTTGTCTCAAAGCAAGCCTGACTTATTAATTTCGACAGGAGCAAGTTTAGCTGTACCATTCATTCTGGCAAGTAAGTTTTTTGGCATTAAAACGGTCTTTATTGAGAGCATATCGCGGACAAGTAGTTTAAGTTTGACAGGAAGGATTGTCTATAATCTTGTTGATGAGTTTTACGTTCAGTGGCCTGAGTGTGTTGAGATTTACCCAAGAGCACAATACAAAGGAATAGTGAGCTAGCTACCACATAGTTTACTTAGAGAAATTGTTTAGCTAAATCTCAGTTAATTAAAGGGAAATATTTAATTAATATAAATGCCCATTAAACATCAAAAATGTTAATGGAATAAGCTCGTATAAGCATGTAGTTTTTATCTAGGTTTTCTTGGCATTTACAAAACAAAAGCTATACGAGCTTGTTGATAGCCTTGAAACCTAAATTGAGGTTTGTTTCAATGATTGTTTACACACTTGGAACGATTTTCTTTCCCTTTGATCGAGCTGTTTTTTGGTTGCAGGAATTACTAGACAGAGAAATTATAGTTGAGCCAGTCTTATTTCAACATGGGGCAACTAATGCTGATAAATTGAGTCATCCGCTGCTAACTAGCGTAGCTTCGTTGACTATACATGAAATGCATGATGCTGTGCAGCAATCGTCATTAGTGATTTCACATGCTGGTCAAGGTTCAACGCGAATGCTAGCAGAAATGGGAGCTTGCTTTGTATTAATACCTAGGTTAAGGCGCTATGGAGAACATGTTGACGATCATCAACTCCTGTTTGCGCGTGCTGTAGAAAGATTTGGAGTACCTTACTGTACTGAGTTAGAGCAACTTATTAAGTATGTTGAGCAACCTCCAATTCCATTGCAAAATAAGTTATTTAATGCTCCTTCACTGGCTGAGCATTTAACTGTTCGGTACAGGCTTGTAGAACTTCAAAAGTAACTTTAAACAAAGTATGGTTACTCCCTCATTTTGTTGGTTAACACGAGAAGAAAATGAAACAACAGCCTAAAGTTAGTATTGGCATGCCTGTGTACAATGGTGAGGTTTATCTTGAAGCAGCATTAGACTCATTATTGAATCAAACATTTCAAGATTTTGAAGTTGTTATCTCAGATAATGGCTCAACTGATAGAACAGAAGGCATTTGTAAATCGTACGCAGCTAAAGATCAAAGGATTCGTTATTACCGAAACGAACAAAATTTAGGAGCCGGTTGGAATTTCAATCGCGTCCTAGAGTTAGCTGATGGCGAGTACTTTCGGTGGGCTTGTCACGACGATTTATGTGCTCCGGCTCTCTTAGCGCAGTGCGTTGCAGTACTTGATGCTCATCCTGAAGTAATTTTGTCTTATCCTAAGACTACTGTCATTAATGAGCATGGACAGGAAATAGAGAAATACGTTGATGGTTTTGATCTGCGATCGCCAAAACCGCACGAAAGATTCGCACAATATCAAAAGTTGGTTCGTCACGGTCATGGATGTCATCCGATTTTTGGTTTGATCCGAACCGATGTTCTCAAATTAACTGCTTGGATGGGTAGTTATCCTTCTTCTGATTTAGTCTTGCTGGGCGAACTCACTCTGAGAGGTCAATTTCACGAAATCCCTGAATATCTCTTTTTTAAACGAGATCATCCTCAGACATCAGTGAGAGCACATAAAGCATTTAGAAAACGGATTGCATGGTATGACCCCAATAAAGAAGGACGACTTTATTTGACTCGATGGAAATGGTTCACTGAATATTTAGCAGCAATTAGACGAACTCAAATGAGTTCGGGTGAGAAACTTTTGTGTTGTTTTCAAATGAGAAGATGGTTGATGTGGAATTGGGTGTTTCTCTCAAAAGATCTACTCAAAGCTCTATCTTGGCCAATCATCCAACCCTTTCTTAACTTGGAATTCAACAGAAAAGAAGTTCAGTTGTAACTTAGCTTAAGCTCACTTGTCAGGAGGTTAAACTGTTTTTTTCACGTTCACCTTCTGATTTATTTGCTTTTACTGAATAAAGTTTACTCCACTAATATTATGCGACAAAAAAAGCGAGCGCTTCCGTTGGGATTATCTTCTGTAGCTTTGTTTCTGCTATTTGGTATTCCTGTCTGGGTTGCAACTCTTGCTGTCGCCGCCAAACCAAATGTTTTGGTTAGTGACTTTGATGAAGACCTTTCTAATTGGCAAAAAGAGCTTTGTTGCGATCATTCGGCAGAAATTGTTAGTTCGCCTACCCGTGCAGGACAACATGCTATTAAATTTACTTTAAAACGAGGAGATCCGTTTGTTGCCAATAGCCAACGAGCTGAATTGAAATTAGAGAAAGTACCTCCAAATTCAGAGAAATGGTACGGTTTGAGTGTTTTCATTCCAGAAGATTTTGAAAAGGATCGTGCTTATGAAATTATTACTCAGTGGCATTCTCGACCTAATCTAGAAGCAGGAGAAAAATGGAGATCTCCACCGTTAGCAATCATAGTTCGTAATAACAGGCTTTTTCTACATCGGCGTTGGGACCCTAATCCAATTACAACGAACAATAAACCTGGTCCAGGCGGAGGTATAGAAACACTTCCACTCAGTAAGTATACTCCTGGAGAATGGACGGACTTTGTTGTTCATGTCAAATGGTCTCACACATCTGACGGCGCACTTAAAGTATGGCAGAATGGCAAGCTTGTTGTCAGTAAATTAGGTCCCAACACTTACAACGATCCAACTGGTCCCTATCTCAAAATAGGACTTTATAAACCTAGTTGGAAATCTAAACCGGAAGCATCTCAAACAACTAAGCGGATCATTTACTTCGATGAAATTCGCATTGGAGATGCTACTGCAAGCTATCAAGATGTCAAGCCTGGCGATCGCTCGTCCTCACTCTTACGTCTAGTCAACCACTTTAACCCACTGCAACAATTGATTAAGATTAATTAGAATAACTGACCCAATGCTTTTTACTCCTGCATGGGTTTGCACGCGATTATTCTACCTTTAAGTTATCAAAAGTTGCTGAATTGTTGAGGCTGCCAAAGCCTACTTTTCCTCTGCTAAAAGTTGCATCTTGCACTATTGCTTGTAAACTACCATTGCGATATACGCCAATCGTATTTCCAGTGCGCTCTATCTTAATAGCGTATGTAGTTCCTCCTGCAATCAAGGAATCGAAGTTGGCAATTTGAGTTGCGACGCCTGCTGCTACCTTAAAAATGCCATGTGTTTTATCGTTATCACTTTCGTTAAAGCTGGCGTAATAGTAGTTGTTGCGGTCTTGATAATTAAAGATAATCGAAAAATCATCCCACTGACTTGAGGTTGCATTAGCACTAGCCTCTGCACTCAGCGTGAAGTTATTAGGAACATACTGGTTGTGGATCGAGATATTGCGATTAGCAACTGGGGGAACACTGCGATCGCTATCTCGCAACTGATATTTCCCATTCTGGAGACTCCAAGTTCCACCTGACTCAACCATAAAGTTGTTACTACTCGAACTAGCAGCAAAGTCTTCAGAAATGAGTATCTGTGGATCGGGTTGTGGCTTCTCTGGCTGTGGTTTAGGTTCAATAGGCTTGGGTTCTATTGCAGCACCACCTGGTGCGACTTCTTCAAAGCTAGAATTAGCATCGCCTAAACGATATTCATCAGTGTAAAACACACGAGGTGCTGCTCCTTTAAAATCAGGATCGCCTTTGTATAGTCCCATCTTAAAGTAAGGTCCTTCATCCTCATCGTTCCAAAAAGTACGTCCTTTGTAGTCTACGTTTTGTGTGTAAGAATTGTTACCTATCTTCGTCCAAAGCTTTAAGAATCCATCAGTATTTCCTGTCCATTTGACATGCATAACAAAATCAACCCATTTGCCTCGAACTTCAGAAAGAGTACCTAAGTTGTAACTCGTACATTCGGAATCTGTGTTATTACCTTTACGTTGAAATCTAAAGCTAATGTTGCTACCACTTCTCATGATGTATGAGCCATTTGCACCACAAGCAAACTTACCACCTCTTGGAGAAGGATAAGTTGCCCACTGCATGAGAATATCGTATGCATCAGATGGATCTTGCCAATCTATAGGAATATACATTGACCAACCATACCAATAGCTATTTCCTATTACGGTTTTGTTCATTCCAATTTCTGAACGTTCTCCGCAACGATTCACCCAGTGCCAAAAAGCTTGCTTACCTGCTCTAATTGGATGAATAGCGTTACCCATGACACTGGTGACATTTTCTAACTTGTTGCAGGCGCTACCACCTTTGTCTTTTGCAAATTCTCTTACTCTGGCATCATTAATATCTTCAGTGACTGAATCAATAATAGCTGCTGATGATTTATTAGCACTGAGTGGGAGAACAAGTGATGTGCTCAATAATAGTCCTAAAACAGGAGTTAAGCCTATTCTTTGAAGAAACTTTCTGGAGTAGATTTTCTTTTTAGATGCCATATGTTTTTAGCTAGAAAGAAACTTTTTGTAATTAAAAAGGCATAGCTTTATAACGCTTGAGATAATTCCAAAAACGCAACTATCTTTCTCAAGCATGAATGCTTTATGTGTTTTTCACAAAACTCATTACAAATTAAAGTTAATTGCTTGCTAGCTAATATTTCCAGGGAATTTTCACTGATTTACTCTTCTCCGAAAAAACACAGATTGATCGTAAGAAATTAGATTTATAGTCAACTTTTTCAGTAAAAATACGGGGACTTAATAGTGCAAACAAGGGGCACGTTAAATCCTCCACACACACTTACATGTCTACTAAATCACTTCAAGCTGAATATCTTAATATCAGCCATTCAAAATAAGAATGAATACCTGAGTGAGGAATTTGAAGATAATTGAAGATAAGGAGAGAATATTGATATATTCTTTGGAAAGCTAAGCTTTGACAATACAGAGAAATTCAGATTTTGTACTAGCCTTTTATACTCAAAAAAAGTAACTAAAGACTTACTTGTAATTTTGTTTTTCTAAAAAATACGTATTTTCAGCAGCATTAGCCTTCGATTCAGTAGTGCTACTCACGGTGAATTTTTCTATGCATTGTGTTTGAAAAATTCATTTGGTACTTTCCATTTCAGTTATTGAAACTAGCAATTTTTAGAGAAGAAACACTCAATTCAACAACTAGTGAGGAAAAGCTATGAAAGCGGTAATACTGGCAGGGGGACTAGGAACGCGGATAAGTGAAGAGACAACAATCAAACCAAAACCAATGGTAGAGATTGGGGGAAAACCGATACTGTGGCACATTATGAAA
>NZ_PEIG01000024.1 GCF_002749975.1 Gloeocapsopsis sp. IPPAS B-1203
CGCCCCTCGCCCCTCTATCCCCAACCGCGAACGATAATCTAAGACTAATACTGGTAAGGCGATCGCCAAAAAGAGTAGTAACATTGGTGCAAATGTCAAAGTCTGACTCAACGTTCCTGCAACTGCGAGTAAAATTAGCCCGATGACAATCGAATAGCCTAAATCTTTACGACGGGGTAAATCAAAGCTATGACATACCTGAAGTTGAATCAAAAGTTCGGCTAGCAGTACCCTGGTATCGTGTAGTTCACCTAATAAACGTCCAAAAAAGACAGCAAGTGCTGCTAACATTGCGATCGCAATGCAAAACTTAGTAGGAACGTTGCGATCGTGACGGCGATACCAAGCCCAAACTGCGCCGACAATACTCAAAGGTACAGCCCACAAGCTAAATTGCGTTTCTGCTGCAACATCTGTAGCGATAATTCCTACAATGACTAATGCTTGAACAAGCGATCGCAGTAGTCGCGATTCTTCTACTTCGGTTACTTCTCTAGATCTAGGCTGTCGCTGCTGATTCCAACCAGATAGCGATAGCGATATTTTTATTCGATTTCGCTGACGCATTCTGGATGATTTGGTCATATTGAGATAGCAAGTTGATGTGAGTTATGTAACATTTTTAACGAACTTTATTAGAAACAGAGATCGCAAAGTATGTAGCAAGAGAGGATTTTATAAATGATTTTTGTTGATAAAGTTACGAAAAATTCACTGTACCTACTGAGTTTTTACTGTACTTTATTGAAGTTTATAGAGTAAATTGACGACTAATGCTGTAGTAGCATGTTTATCTTATTCAGTACACAAAAATAAGTTAACGAACAATTGCCTCAGTAACCTAGCGCAATCCTACTGATCAATTTATTGATATTTAAATGTTTTTGTTGAATTGTTTATGTAAATGTACTGAGATACAAGCAAATTATTTATGCTTGACACCATTAGGGAATTCTGTTTTGAGAAATTCAGTATAATTACAATCTTTCTACCAGCAGACTCATCACAACGAGCAACCATCTACATTTGCTCGCTAAACTCAAAGGGTAGCAAGAGCTTTTTTGCGCTCGATTATGAGTTTAGACAAACAAATTCAATTATTAATTAATGATGCCCCCCAAGATGGCATTACACCCAAAGTTGTTGCCGCGATCGCACCAGGGCTAAAGCTACTCGCCGAGAGGTTAGGTCACTTACAGTACTATATTCTGCAAAGTTTAGAACAAGAGTGGGTGGTCACAACTCTACGTAGTCGTGATGAACTCCATCATGAAAAGCGTGTTGTTTATGCTTTTCCCACCTTGAAAGATGTTGTCGCATCAGAACTTGAGCCACAACTAATTGCTATCCCAATTCCCGTAACTCTCATTTTGTTTCAGCTGATTGCTTTAGAAACAGTAGACAGTATCATCTTTTTTGAAACACCAGGTGATACAACTAACGGCATTGAAATTCGTCGCGAAGATATGCAGCGTCTGATTCAACTTCAGTTACAGCAATCTTCTCTATCCAATACACCTTCTAACTACATCCCTCCAGATATTGCCTAATATCCTTTTGCTTTAGGGTTGATACAAAGAAGTGCAGGAAAAGTAGAGGAGTAGAGGAGAATACCTTTTCTATCTACTCATAACTCATAATTAGCCAATAGTCACTAATACAACCGACTTAAAACATAATCAGCCATATTAATCAAGGCTTGGCGTGATTCAGAATGTGGTAGATCGTTGAGATGCTCAACGGCTTGAGTGGCGTGCTTGGCAGCTAATTCCCGTGCTTGTTCGAGACCTTTACTGTCTTGGATTAGGGCGATCGCTTGTTCTAAATCGCCTTCTTGAGCGAATTCTCTTGCGATCAAGACTTCTAAATATGGTTTTTCTGCTAAAGCGAATAACACTGGTGCTGTTAGGTTGCCACTTTTGAGATCTGAGCCTACGGGTTTACCTAAAGTGTCTGCCGAACCGGTAAAGTCGAAAATGTCATCGACAATTTGATAGGCTAAGCCTAAGTAACGTCCATAGCTATACAAATGGTCTGCAGTTTCACTTGATACATCGCTGAGTAAACCTGCTGCTTTACAACTATTGGCAAATAAAGTCGCTGTTTTGTAGTAGCTTTTCTTTAGGTAAGCTTCGATAGATAAGCTTGTATCAAATAGAATTTCGCCTTGCTGAATTTCGCCAGCAGCAAAATCCATAATGACTTCTGACAAAAGTTTAACGACGTCTAAATTATCTAAGTTAGCTAAATACCAAGAAGATTGAGCGAAAAAGAAATCTCCTGCTAACACAGCTACGCCATTGCCAAATAAGCTGTGAATTGTCGGAACACCTCGCCGCGTTACAGATTCGTCCACCACGTCATCGTGAATCAGACTCGCAGTGTGAATCATTTCTGTAATTTCAGCTAAGCGGCGGTGACGCAATGTAATGTCTTCATCCAACATAGTTGCTCGCGATACAAGTAGCACAATTGCTGGTCGCAGCCGTTTTCCTCCGGCTCCGAACAAGTGCTTTGCTGCTGCGAAGAGTTTAGGATGGCGCGTACCTACTAACTGAATTAAGTTTTCTGACAGTATCCGTAGGTCTGCTTCAACTGGGGAAAATAGGAAGGTGGCTGAGGTCATGTATAAGCCGACTCAAGCTTTAGTTAAGAAAATTTACATAATCTGTACTCATTTTAAGCTAAGCCTTGGCGTGGGGGAAGTTTTATGAGGAAATCAGCAGAAATTAGGTGAGGGACGAGGAGCGTGGAGCGAGGGGCGAGTGACTAATAGCTAGTTTTGAGTCCTGAAGAGTTTTGAATTTTAAGTTTTGTTAGCGTAGCGGTGCCTTAGCACGTTTTAAATTAAAAGAATTTTCTTAACTCAACACTCAACACTCATAACTCAACACTCACCTGCTCACCTGCTCTTCTTTCGTCACGCAGACAGATTCAACAGTCGGAGTATAGCCCAACCATTGTAAGGAAGACTGCGCAAACTGTTGCGGACAACCAGTAACACAGAAGCGTGTTGGAGAGGGAGGATGCGTACTGCTTAATCCTAATAGTTCAAGTTCCTGAACTGTAGCGGCGACAACATACTCAGCAGGATCGATAAATTTTACAGATTGTGGTAAGAGCGATCGCAGTACTGGCGCTAGATGAGGATAATGGGTACAGCCGTACACTAAAGTATCAATACGTTGCTGTAATAAAAAAGTTAAATATTGACGTGCAACCTCTTTTGTACAAGGGTCGTGAATGCGATTTTGCTCAATAAGAGGCACAAACTCAGGACAACCGACTTGCCAAACTTGGACACTCGGATCAATTTCCAACATTGCCCGTTGATAAGCATTGCTCGCCGCAGTTGCTGGAGTCGCAATTACACCGATCCGTTTACCTTGCTGGACTGCTGCCTTTGCCCCTGGCAAAATCAAATCGATAATTGGGATAGGAAATTCCTTTTGCACAACATCAAGTGCTAGCGCCGAACTTGTATTGCAAGCCGTAACCACCATTTTGACTTTTTGCTGAAGCATCCAGGTGAGAATTTCGCGCATGAATTGGACAATTTCACCAGGCGAACGATTGCCATAAGGAACCCGCGCTGTATCGCCAAGATAAATAATAGACTCTTGCGGTAGTTGTCGGTAAAGCTGACGTAGCACCGTCAGACCACCTAAGCCACTATCAAAAATGCCAATTGGAGCGTTTTGTACTTGAGGGACATACAAATAGGAGACAGAAGTATCAGCCACAGGTTGTTCACTAAATTAAACGAAGCACAGATGCCAAGTATGAATTTTGGCATAAAAGACCAAATTCACCAAAAATAACACACCTATCGCCCAAGATACTGCAAAATCCCGCGTGCGATCGCCTCTGCCATTTGTGATTGATAAGCAGCAGTTCGCAGCCTAGGATTATCTTCACGACCAGTTAGATAACCAATTTCAACGAGAACCGAAGGCATGGAAGATTTGCGCAGCACATAAAATCTGGCACGTCTCACTCCGCGATCGCGAATAGTCACGCGCTGCAAAATGTTGCGATGGATCGCCTGTGCTAAACGCTGACCACTAGAAAAATAATAAGTTTCTAACCCATTGACATCAGGACGACTCAACCCCATTGAATTCGCATGGATACTCACGAAAACATCTGCATTGGCGCGTTCGGCGATCGCGACACGAGGAGCCAAGTCTACAAAGTAATCGGAATCGCGTGTCATTACGACTTTTACGCCTTCTTTTTCCAGAATGGCGGCAATTTGTTTGGATAGAGGTAAAATGACCTGCTTTTCTTGTAATCCCCCAATTCCTATTGCTCCAGGGTCTTTACCACCGTGTCCTGGATCGATCACTACCACAGGACGCTGTTTAGGAGGACTAGGCTTAGCTGGAGGCGTGGCTGGTTGCGGTGGTGTAGTTGCTTGAGGAACTGGTACAGGAACAGGTTGTGGCTCAGGTGGCGGTGTCTGAGCATTTGCAGGTGGCAGTAAGATTGAGTTGGCACGGGAAAGTTGTAAGGCGAGTACGTCCTGTCCTGCTTGATTGAGTTCCCCGATCCGAATTCCTGTTGCAGGTTGTACCCAAATAGCTACTGTGCGCGGATCAGCTTGCTGTAAACGCACTCTTAGCACAGGGCTATTAGAAGTCAATGATGGTCCTCTAACGTTACTCGCTAACTGCGCATTGGGAATCGTAATGCGATACAGTCCAGTAGAACGGTCCCAGCCACCTGTATAGTTGACCTTTTGGCTCGCGCGAATCAACAATTGGGCACCATTAATCGTCAGTTCTGCGGCGTGAATTGTTGCCAAGCCTGACGACGAGGGAGTGTTCGTAGTTGTGTTCTGAGTTAGAGTATTGACAACAGTGTTGGTAGCACTTCTGCCCTGTGGTAAGACTACCAAACCACCAAAACGACTGACTGATGCTTGCCAATCAGGTCCGTTTCTGTCAACCCGCATCGTCATCCGCGTCACGGGCGGTGAATTTTGAACTTGATTCAGTTGAATGCGACTAACACCGTAGCGATTAACTGTCACAGTCGGCTTTTTGCTCAACTGTGGTGCTAGCGAAGCACCCACTAAATCAATATCAATCGTACTGCGATCGCTACTGCGATTCACTTTAACTTGAGGAGTTCCACCGCCACGGGTTCGGACAAACAGCCCGTCTCCTGTAACTTGAATATTTTCTACCTGTACTGTTGCAGTTGTCTGTGGAACTACAGAATTATTGTTTGGACGACTACTGCCTGGCACAATGGCTGATAGCGATCGCTGTGGTGTTACGGATGGTGGTGGGCTAACCGCAATTCTTTCAGGCTGTGGTAACTGTACTGTCCATTGACTTGGTGTTGCTCCTTCAAATTTCACCTTCTCCGGATCGATCTTGTAACCAGGACTTAATTCAATTACTACACGAGCCGTTTGGTCGTCAAATTGACCAACTCGAATACTGCGAATTGTACCGCCAAGCTCTTGTTTTACTGTGGGACGCTCGAGTTTGGTTCCTGGTAAATCGATCACCAATCGCATGGGATTAAAGATGAGTTGTGCTTTTGGTTGAACAGCACCATCCGTCTTGAAGTCCAATCGATTGCGATTAGCATCAAAATTCCACGATCGAAGTTTCGCCGCCTCTGCGGGAGACGATAACAGAAAAATGCTTAAAGTACTGGGTAGTAGCCAGTGAAATCTCACAATGCTTTCTCCTAATTCATCGCATTCATTTCGTGCAGTCTACGTCTCCTCTATCTGCTCTTAATTCACTCCATCACACATTGACATATCTGGTATGCCGCCCTTGAGTATACCTGAGGACAAGTACATAACACGTATGGCGGCGATAAAACTCACTTCACGATTTGAGAGCAGTGAGCTTGAAGACTCAATCTAGACTCAAAGGCGACATACACTAAGTCGTGAACCACAATCAACAGTAGCTAGCTCCAAGTAAAATGACTGGTACAACCGTGACTGTATGGCTGAGATTTCGTCTTGATTGAGCTGAAGGTTTGAGATGCATCCTTTGCTGCTAATAAGGTGACTGATACTGAAATCAGCTTCTCGTCTCAACTTTGGTGGCAAAATCCAGCTTGAGTTGAGAATTTTAGTTCAGCAAATTTATTAAACCTGCGGACGGAGATTGAGAGATTTAAGTTTCCGCTGTAGCCTACAAATTTAAACTGAGAATAAACTTGGAATAAATTTAACTTCAGATTTGTCTAAAATCAATTACTTATTCAGCTCAATTGAAAGTTATTTACCAAAAATCCTTTTTGAGTTTGGGTAAGTGCAAAAAAACTGTCTCGATTTGCTACAGAATCTTGACAGCTTGTATTTACTGCACAGCTAGCTGATGCAGCGCTAAAAACTGAGATTTTTGTCAGTGCTAGACAGCTTTATTAATGTAAAGCTGCTTTCTGCTATATAACTAGCAGCAAACATATTAACAGAATTGTGAGAAGAAAGTAATCGTGGATATTGGCAAAAGAGGAAGCGAACGATCTAAAAAGACTGTCTTGAGGCAAGTACGTTGGGTTATGCTCGGATTTAATTGCTAGTTGACTGAAATACTAACTGACCCAGGTTACTTAGTTCATGTAAGAGAGGATTCTTGATTTTCGATTTACATTAGAGTTTTCACTATAAGTGTCAGGATCTACCTTATTACAAAAGACTTCATTTCTGTTATCATCCTCGGTATCTATGATGCAAAGCCACAAACGCTAGTGAGTATTCAACCGAAGTTACATTACTACATTTGAGTTTGTCCAATCATTCGGTGCTAAAGTCTTCTCATTAGCTGCTGCGAATCATACCTGTCAAATAGAATTATGGAATATTTTGAGCTTATGCAGCATTTGCGACACCAAGGACGCATTGCACTTATCTCAGTTTGTGCGATCGCTTCAGTAGGTTGCTGGTTAAAATTAGGAGTGCAGCAAATAACAATTATTGTATTAACCAACTAGCAAGTATTGGCTATTTCCTAAAAATTCTCCCTCAGTAAAAGGTTTAATATTATCATTAAAATAATGATTTTAGCACCAGATCTTGACAGAATATTTTCTAGTTCTTTACAGCGTTCACTAATATTAATTTTTATCTATAAAACTTGTCATTGAAAAATAATTTCTCGAAAACCAAATTAAAGATAAAATACTTTCCTAACGTTCGCGCCCTGAACCTTACGCTGGAAAAATCACAACAATGAAAGCACTTAATAACAACATATTATTTTCTGTGCTAGCATCTCGAACTCTAAAAATAGTAGGAATTATCCTAATTTTGGCTTTTCTACTTGATTTTGTGATGTTGTTATTTCCGTTTCGAGCACAAACTCAAGAGTGGCAAATTAATTTTGCCACTCAAATTATTGACCGTGGAACAATCCCAATGGTGGGAACAGCTTTGCTCTTAGCTGGTTATTGGATAGAAAATATTGTTACAGATTCTTCTTTAAGTCGCCAATCAGGACTTAACTTAAGATTTCTAGTACTAGTGCTGGCAAGTCTATTAGGGCTACTCTTTCTGCTACTTGCTCCTCTACATATTAATAATATTTTACAAGCAAGAACAGAGGCGATCGCACGCATCAATCAAGAAGCATCGCAAGCCGAAACACAATTGCAAACCCAAATTGCGGCGCAACGAACTCAAATCCGCACTCAGATTTCCGCGATTTTGCAAGACGAACAGCAGGTAAATGCTGCACTCCAAAGTCCACAAGTTCCAGAACAAATTAGAAATATCCTCCAACAGGCAAGAGAAAATCCTCAAGCCCTCGATCAAATCATCGATCAACAACTTAACGCCGATGCACTACGCAATCAAGCTTTAGAGCAGATTCAGCAACGCAGGCAAGAAGTTGAACAACGCGCTCAAGAACAAGTTCAGTCAGGGATTGGCAGTGGTATTCGTAGTTTGCTACTGTCTATTGGTTACATCCTTATTGGCTGGACAGGGTTGAGAAATATGAACTCGCTGCCACCAGATCGCCCTAACTACACCGACTATTGATAGAGAAGGTAGTTTGAAGCAATTGATGACTAAATTTTCAGTGCTACACTGATTGCAATAAATCTTTACAGCTTCTTAAAGAATACAATAAGAGATATAACCAGTTACAAATGACGCTGATGAGTGCAAGGAGCGGTGTAAAGCATCAACAAATAACTATTTGCGATAAGCGGATCGTAGTCCTAAATTATCAAACCACAACAAAGACATTAATCAAGCGCCAGTTACAAGGAGAGTGGGCGATTTGTGTTTGAACGCCTTAAACAAGATTTAAAAAATGACTTGATAGCAGGGTTGTTAGTAGTCATTCCCTTAGCTACCACGATATGGCTAACAGTGACCATTGCCACTTGGGTTATTGACTTTCTCACACAAATTCCTAGGCAACTAAATCCCTTCGATGGTATGCATCCACTTTTAGTGGATTTATTGAGTCTAGCAGTAGGATTTACCGTACCTTTACTAAGCATTCTGCTCATCGGTTTGATGGCACGTAATATCGCAGGGCGGTGGTTGCTTGATGTGGGAGAGGAACTGTTACAAGCAATTCCTTTAGCAGGCTCAGTATACAAAACTCTCAAACAGTTACTCGAAACTTTGCTAAGAGATACCAACGGCAAGTTTCGCCGTGTCATTTTAGTAGAGTATCCCCGTAAAGGAATGTGGGTTATTGCATTTGTGACAGGTACAATCAGCAATGATATTCAGTCGCAATTGCAGCGTCCTGTGCTAAGTATTTTTATTCCTACAACTCCAAACCCGACAACCGGCTGGTATGCAATTGTTCCTGAAGATGAAGTCATTAACTTAAAAATGTCGATAGAAGATGCTTTTAAGGTCGTTATCTCCGGAGGCATCGTCGCTCCCAATACACTAATAACACCTTTGGTCATCTCCAAAGAACGTAAACTCGAATCTCCATTACAGTAGAAAGGAGCGAGGAGCAATTGACTAGTTTTGAATTTTAAGTTTTGAGTTTTGAATTAAAAGAATTGTCTCAACACTTCACAACTCACAACTCATAACTCACAACTCATAACTCATAACTCACACATTATGCAACCCCGTAGAATTGCCCGTGAACTTGCTTTGCTAAGCTTGAGCCAACTACCAAGCTCACAAGAGAAACTTGAAACACAACAATTGTCAAATATGGTATTGGCAGCGGTTAGAACTCTGACAACCGAAGTTCAAGATACTCTGACGACTGCAGCAGCAGAGTTACAACGTGCCAGCGATCGCCTATTAAGCAGCGAGACACGCGCTGGCGATTTACGTACTTCCAGATCGCTATTAGACGAATCCATTCAACTTACTCAAAGTGCAATTAATCGAGTTGGTGCAGCACTTGAGATACCAGAACTCATTCAACTGGCAAACCAACCAGACTTTGACGTTCGTACCTACGCACTCCAAATTGTCCGAGCAGTCAATATTCATCGTACAGAAATTGATGAAAAGCTTAACGATGCCTTAGTCGATTGGCAAGTATCTCGCTTAGCGCGAATTGACCGCGACTTACTCCGCATTGCAGTAGCAGAAATACTGTACTTAGGTGTTCCAGATCGCGTTGCTATTAATGAAGCAGTAGAACTTGCTAAGCGTTACAGTGGAGACGAAGGACACCGCTTTATTAATGGTGTTCTCCGCCGGATTAGCGAACAAGCACAAGCAACCTATCCAAAATCTTAGCAGTAACATCTCGCCTGCTCCCAAGAGTTGGTAAATTAAAGAATAGTTGATGTCTGCTATTTAAGTAGTCTGTTTTAGCTGGCAATTTACAGTAGGTGCAATGGT
The DNA here is from genome assembly GCF_002749975.1 of Gloeocapsopsis sp. IPPAS B-1203. NCBI lineage: Bacteria > Bacillati > Cyanobacteriota > Cyanophyceae > Chroococcidiopsidales > Chroococcidiopsidaceae > Gloeocapsopsis > Gloeocapsopsis sp. IPPAS B-1203. The sequence continues at coordinate 9,815 of NZ_PEIG01000024.1, forward strand.
TTTTAATTGGTTCCGTCGTCAATTTAGTCAAGAGCAAGCTGCTCCCTCAACTGAGGAACAAGCTACAACCACTCCACCTGAGATAGAAGAATCAACAGCTGAAAAACAAAGTGATGCCTCACCAGAAATTTCAGCTGACTACTTAAGCTTTGCTAAGGCAGCCTACAAAAATATTCAGCAACGACAAGCACAAAGTGAGTCTGTTACTGAACCTGCACCTGTCGAATCAACAACAGATCAAGTCACCTCAAGCGAATCCTCAGAACCAGAAACGATTTCAGATGAACCTATTGTTGGTGAACCGTCAACTGAGATAGAACCAGTCGTTGTAGAAACAGAACTAGAGACTGCCTCAACAAAAGCAACTCTTAGCGAAACACCCACGCCTGAGATAGAACCAGTCGCTGTAGAAGCTGTAGAAACAGAACCAGAACCCTCTTTAAAATCAGATGCTCTTGAAAATGTCAGTGAATCGCCCGTAGCTGAGACAGAATTACTCACAGAAGATGAACCAGCAGCTAGTCAACCTGAAGCAGAATCAGCTATCACTGAAGACACACCAATAACGAGTGATGAATCAACAGAAGCCCCAGCTGAATCATTACCCTTTTGGGTAAGAGCAGAAGCTGACCGACAAGCGCGGCTAGAAAGACTCAAAGCAACAGCAATTGAAGAACCGGAACCAGTTCTAGCTGCGACGGAAACGCCACAAGTCGCAGACGAAGCTTCAAACCTTGATTTAGCATTTGATGAAGGTTTTCTGTGGTCAGCAGAAATTTTAGCGGCTCAAGGGCGCAAACCAGAAGATGTTTCAATCGAAGAAATTACTTGGCTTAAAAAGCTACGGCAAGGATTAGACAAAACTCGACGCAATCTTGTTAATCAAATTAAGGCGATTGTTGGGCAAGGACCACTCAACCAAGCAGCAGTACTTGAAATTGAGGCTTTGTTGTTACAAGCAGATGTTGGAGTTGAGGCAACAGACTATATTATTAATGCCTTGCAAGAGCGAATTAAGCAAGAGGCACTACCTCCAGAAGTCGCGATCGCCTATCTCAAAGAAATTCTACGAGATATGCTTGATCGCCCTTTAACGTCGCATAATGCTACTTTTGCTCCCGAAAAAGACACCCTCAACATCTGGTTAATGACAGGAGTTAATGGAGCAGGTAAAACGACAACTATTGGCAAAATTGCTCATATTGCTCAAAAATCAGGATACACCTGCTTGATTGCTGCTGCTGATACCTTCCGTGCAGCTGCTGTTGAACAAGTCAAAATTTGGGGTTCGCGCAGTGGAGTTGAAGTCATTGCCAACCCAGGACAAAATACAGATCCAGCGGCAGTCGTCTTTGATGCAATTACAGCTGCTCAATCACGCAACATTGAATTACTCTTGGTAGACACTGCGGGACGACTTCAAAATAAGAAAAATCTCATGGACGAACTGAGTAAAATTCGTCGCATTGTCGATAAAAAAGCTTCTAACGCCAAAATTGAATCGCTCCTCGTACTTGATGCGACTTTAGGGCAAAATGGTTTACGGCAAGCTGAGGTTTTTGCTCAAGCGGCTCAACTTAGTGGCGTTGTCTTAACAAAACTTGATGGCACGGCCAAAGGAGGAGTCGCATTGGCTGTGGTGCAGCAACTCAATCTCCCGATTCGCTTTATCGGTGCAGGTGAAGGTGTTGAGGACTTACGTCCTTTTTCCAGCTATGAATTTGTGGAAGCGCTGCTAAGTAGTTAATTCACGCACAAAATCTGAAACTGTAGCAAAAGTTAAAGTTCAAACTTAAAAGCGTGAATTCGCGATCGCATTCGCGCAGAAGGTGTTTTGTTCAACAAAGCAAAACTTATCTTTATCTTTTGCCGCCAGTGTTTCTCTAACTAAACTTAAAAAGTTCTGGTTGCTTTTTTGAACTATACCAATAGGAATAGTAGCAAGGACAACCAGTAGCAATCTCTAACATTATTAAAAACAAACTTGTTTAAACATTGAACTTTCCTACATAATCTGACAGTTCATACATTCTTTCCCTTCGGATTTATTTCAAAACAGAGGCGTAACAAAAGGCTTCTTCCGAGTAGCCTGTATAGCTCAACACAGGTCAACTTAATTTAACGGTCTAACATTTGATAGAAGTCGTTATTGAGAATCAACGTTTACTCTACTTATCAGTAAAACTCTTACCAAATCATCTTCCCACCAGTTCTTATGAAACTACTCCAACGGCTTAATCAGCTATTAAGAGGTAAGAGGCAAAAACAAAATTCGGCTTGGTGGGCAGAAGTTATTACGCATTCGCCTCATTGCATCTACTACTTTGGACCCTTTTTAACGTCAAATAGAGCTATAGTTGCAAGTACTGGCTATATTGAAGATCTTGAAGGTGAAGGAGCTGAAGAGATTGAAGTCGTTATTAAGCGCTGCCAGCCAACGATGTTAACAATATCTGATGAAGTTGAATAGTTAGCGATTATTAAATTGACTTACTAAAAAAACTTTGTAAAACAACTGTATTTTGTTATTTCAGTCATTATACTACACAAAAGACATTCTGCTTCCAAGCTCAATGTAGTGAGCAATACATTTTCATCTATACTAAACGAGATGATTTTTGCTTCCTCACTTAATGGCTAAAATCCTCAGGTAAGAGAATAAAGATGGTGTCTGTGCCTCAACCTTCTTCACACCCCACTGCCGATCGCGATAGCAATGCCAACACTGATGCCGCTCCTATTTTGGCACTCAAGCAACTTGTCGCGCGTCTGCATAAGGAACAGCACAAGATCCACGATTTACTTGGTTCTCTAGGATTTGCCTTGAGAAGCTTCAGTAACCTTAATCAGTTTTTAGAACTCATTCCGTTGATGGCAACACGAGTAACTGATGCTGATGGCGGTGCACTTGTTTTGTTTAAGCCTAATGGTCAAGTACGACTAGAACGACTTCATTGTCAAGATAGTCATCAAAGTAAAACTATCCGCAAAGCACTAGAAACCGCAATTGGAGTCGTTACAGCTTCTTTAGCAACTGCTACAGGAATTGTTCCAGCTACAGCTACGGCTGCTTTAGACGATCAAGTTAGTCAATATTTAGGTTCAGAAATTCAACTATTTGGCACAACAGTTTTTGTAAAACAAGTAGAACGCGGGCGACTGTACGTTTTTAGCAGTAATCCAGAATATAGTTGGACAGAAAGTAGACAAAAACTAGTCCGCCTTGTCGCAGATTTAACTGCGGTTGCTGTTGAAAATGATGAGTTAACAGCCGAATTGCGCAAAAAAGAACGCATGAACCGAGAATTGGAAATTGGTGCAGAAATTCAACTAAGATTGCTACCACGCCAATGTCCTAAAATCGCCGGAATTACGTTAGCTGCACGCTGTCAACCAGCAAGTCATATAGGCGGCGATTATTATGACTTTATTCCAACAAACTGTCACCCAAGTCAAGTAGCACTCGGTAATGGAAACGATCCTTGTCGTTGGGGAATTGTCATTGGCGATGTCATGGGAAAAGGCGTTCCCGCAGGTTTACTAATGACAATGACGCAGGGAATGTTACGTACAGAAGTTCCTAACGGTAATTCTCCTGCACAAATTCTGCAAAAATTAAATCAGGTAATTTATGCAGATTTAGAAAATTCTCACCGCTTTATTACGTTGTTTTGTTCAGCTTACGATCCCCAAACTCAAACGTTATACTACAGCAATGCCGCACACAATCCTCCTTTGTTGTGGCAAGCAGCTACGGGAAATATTAAGCGCTTGGATACGTGGGGAATGTTGATTGGATTAGATGCAGAAAGTCAGTACGAAGACGCCCATATTCAATTGCATCCAGGAGATACAATTATTTACTATACAGATGGTTTTACTGATGCCGTCAATCAAAGCGGCGATCGCTTCGACGAAGAAAACCTGATTCGCAAATTTTACTGGGCTTGTCAGCACTGTCAAGGACCACAAGCCATTCTTGAGTACTTATTTGAGCAAGTTTATCGCTTTATTGGTTCAGCTAATCAGAATAAAGACGATATGACACTGATTGTCTTGCAAGTTAAGAATGAGTAATATCAACCTTGGCTGAATAAGCAGACCATTGCGGGGGATTGGTAACTGGTAACTGAGAATTGGTAATTGTTTTGTCAAGTTATGAGTCACTCACCACTATAAGAACTTCTTTCTCACTCTTCCACTCTTGCACTAGCTACTAATTACTAGTCACTAGCCACTAACCCTTAAAAAAGCAGATTTGGTAACAGCAATTTAAAATGAATTACTCATATCATCTAATTTTCCATCAAAATTTTATGTTGATGGGACTAATGATTTTGAGTGAAGGAACATAAATTAGCTGTGAATCAACAAAAAACATGGAGCCAGCGATTTGAATCAGCGCTACACCCTGCGATCGCTCGCTTCAATGCTAGTATCGGCTTTGATATTGAATTAATCGAATACGACATCACAGGTTCAATTGCCCACGCCAAAATGCTGGGGCACACAGGAATTATTTCACCTGATGAAGCCGCACAACTTGTCGCAGGTTTAGAACAAATTCGTCAAGAATACCGACAGGGAAATTTTACTCCAGGGATCGACGCTGAGGACGTTCATTTTGCGGTTGAACGACGCTTAACTGAAATTACTGGAGATGTCGGTAAAAAACTGCACACTGCGCGATCGCGTAACGATCAAGTGGGTACTGATATTCGGCTTTATTTACGCGATCAAATCGGGCAAATTCGTCAAGCTATTCGCGAATTTCAAGGCGTTCTCCTCGATTTAGCCGAAACTCACATTCAAACTCTCATTCCTGGCTACACGCATCTGCAACGCGCTCAACCTGTAAGTTTGGCACATCACCTTATGGCATACTTTCAAATGGCACAGCGCGACTGGGAACGCTTAAAAGATGTGAATCAGCGCGTCAATATCTCACCACTAGGAAGTGGTGCTTTAGCCGGAACGACCTTCCCGATTGACCGACATTATACGGCGGAACTCTTGCAATTTAACCAAATTTATGCTAACAGCATGGATGCAGTGAGCGATCGTGACTTTGCCATCGAATTTCTCGCCAGCGCTAGCATTATTATGGTTCACCTCAGCCGTCTTTCAGAAGAAGTGATTCTGTGGTCGTCGCAGGAATTTAGCTTTGTCAAACTCAAAGATAGTTGTGCGACAGGTTCTAGCATTATGCCCCAAAAGAAAAACCCCGATGTGCCAGAACTGGTACGGGGCAAAACTGGGAGAGTCTGCGGTCATCTCCAAGCACTACTTGTTTTAATGAAGGGCTTGCCTTTGGCTTATAACAAAGACTTACAAGATGACAAAGAAGCCATTTTTGATACAGTCAAAACTGTCAAAGCTTGCTTAGAGGCAATGACCATTTTGCTAAGAGAAGGCTTAGAATTTTCTACTCCGCGTCTAGCCGCAGCAGTCGCCGAAGATTTTTCTAATGCCACTGATGTTGCTGATTATTTAGCAGCACGAGGAGTTCCCTTCCGTGAAGCTTACAACCTTGTCGGCAAAGTTGTCAAAACTTGCATCGCTGCGGGGAAGCTCCTCAAAGATTTGAGCTTAGAGGAGTGGAAAGCTTTACATCCCGCCTTTGAGCAAGATATTTATCAAGCGATCGCTCCTCAGCAAGTTGTTGCAGCTCGCAACAGCTACGGGGGAACTGGTTTTGAACAAGTGAGTCAAGCAATTACTGCTGCTCGTCAGCTCATGATTGTGGAAGATAGCTCCGCAACCACAGCCATATCAAATCAGCACCGAACAGTATAAGTAGTATGCTGGCTCAAGCCTTAACAAGTGCTGTTGGCAATTTATGTATCAGCTGCTGCTGTTGTATCTTCTTCTTCTCGTTGCTGCTGCGGATTTTGTTGATATCTTCGCTGGAAACGCCCTGTAGTAGTTCTCTTACGAAACTTACGGGCGTACGCCTGATTCCGTAGCGCCTTTTCTTTTTTTGGATTACGGCGCTTAGCCATGTTCACCTCATTAAATAAACAACAATTTCTGCCTCTAGATCTATAAAGGCAATACTAGATACCGATAATAAACGGTATACTTCCAGCCTAGCGAATTTAACTTGACAATTGCACATTTATCTGTGTAGCACACAGTTTTCTATGAGCGTTTGGTCATCTCATTCCCAGATTATGCTGCCATAAACTGAGTGTTGAGGCTAGACAAAATGTCATCAACTAGGGCACAAGCAACTGTTGTGCCACTGTGTAGAGTTCATTATAAGCTAACTAGTATTACTAATGGGCAATTCAAAGCAGTAAACCTCTTGCTTTTATGCTTCGTACTGGCAGGCAAACTAGCACAGTATATTAGAACTTGGCGAATTTATTCGCTGCCAGATAAACAAAGTCTACCTGTGTAGAGATACTGATTACTTAGTACCAATCGAAAAACAGTGGCAACAAATCATAATGGACTGACTTCTTTTTCCCCAGTTTCTCAGTACCATGTGTAGCAACTATCAGACAAGCAGTATCAGCGCTTTTTTTGTAGCACATGCAGATTGTGACTTGAGTATTTCTCTTTTCCTAGATAGAGATTATGACTATGCTTTAAATGTTATTGATGGTATTACTTACGGCAGTTGATTACAAAAATTGTAAGCTTGAATAATATTTCTCGCGTCCCAGCTTTTCGTTCTATGAGCCGCTTATGGCAATTTGGTCAAACTGTCTTAGGCATTATCTTTCGGCATCCAATTCCTGGTACTAGCATCATTCCTATTTTGCCAGATGGTCAAATCGTTTTGATTCGCCGCCGTGATAATGGTAAATGGTCGCTACCTGGAGGAATGGTAGATTGGGGAGAAGATATTCCTACAGCTGTGCGTCGGGAGTTAGCAGAAGAAACAGGACTTGAACTCGTTAAAATTCGCCGTTTGGTGGGAGTGTATTCCGCACCCGATCGCGATCCCCGAGTGCATTCAATTTGCGTGCTTGTCGAAGCCGAAGTTAAGGGAGAAATGAAAATTCGCGATTCTCTAGAAGTCATTGATATTAAAGCTTTTTCTCCAACATCTCTACCGCCAGGCGAGCTTTCTCACGATCATACCCAGCAGTTACAAGACTATTTTGCAGGATTGACGACTGTGGCTTAGGGAGTGGTTAGTAGCTAGTTTTGAGTTTTGAGTTTTGTTAGCGTAGCGGTGCCTTAGCACGTTTTGAATTGTTCGCGAAGAAAGGTGCCGGAGGCATTATTATCAGTTTTGAGTTTTGAATTAAAAGAATTTTTTTACTCAACACTTAACACTCAACATTCGTAACTCTCTTCAACTCAACACTCAACACTCAACACTCAACACTCATAACTCTCTATCTCCCCTGCTCCCCCAGATCTTCTCCTCGACTTGCCCAGCAACAACACATTCCTTGAAAGATTAAGTGCGGAGCAGGGATGATCTTAGCGGTAATATTTGGGTGTTCTGATTGAAGACAATTGAGGAGTAAAGCGCAATCGCCTCCTGTCATCGCAACACAACTTTCAGGAAATTTTTGCCACCAAGCATCAACAAAGTCTTTTATCCCAGCTATCAACGTGTAAATTACCCCACTTTGAATTGATTCTGGCGTATTCAATGCCCAGCGAGATGGCAATGATTTTGTGGTATTTACTAAGGGTAATGCAGCAGTTCTCTCACCTAGCGAGCGCAGTTGTAAGCGAACACCAGGAATAATCGCGCCACCAACCAAAGTGCGATCGCCGTTTGCACCTGTCAAAGTAAGCGCAGTTCCAGCATCAATAACGAGCGCAGGAAAACCCCATATCGCTCCTGCACCCCACACAGCTAATGCTCGATCAATTCCCAATGTTGGATAAACTTCTTGCAGTGGAACCTGATCCAACGTAATTTCGCGTAAGTTAGGGTATGTTCGCCAGATTACTGTTGCTTGAGGAACGACTGAAGCCAAGTAAATAGGGGGTAGCGATCTCATATTAATCGTCCCAGGAGCTAGAATTTCTCTAGAAAAATCGGCAATGTTTTGGCAGCTAGCAAGATTTTGTACTACCGATACTGGTAAATACTCAGTATCCCATGCAAATTGCAGCGCTTCTTCAACAAACCACGCCCAGTGCAACCGCGAATTACCAATCATCAAAGCTAGCCAGTGCGATTCACTCATAAATCAACCGCTATTTTACTCACTCCTCACCCCTCCTCACACACTTTTAGTTTTTTAAACTGAAACATAAATTTATTAATAAACCTTTACAAAGAAAGCATGAGAAAATGAAGGTAGATAAAAAAAAATTATAAATTGCTAAGGAGGCTGACTAATGGTAGCGCTCACCGAAAAAGTCCAGAACCGGCTGACAATGCAAATTGCTGATATTGCTCCAAATACAACAGCGATTCGCTCTCTAGATTGGGATCGCGATCGCTTTGATATCGAGTTTGGCTTGCAAAATGGCACTACGTACAATTCATTTATCATTCGAGGTGAGCAGACTGCTTTAGTTGATACCTCCCATGAAAAATTTCGTCAACTCTATCTAGACACGCTGCATCAGGTCATTGATCCAGCAGAGATTGACTATATCGTCATTAGCCACACCGAACCAGATCACAGCGGCTTAGTCAAAGATGTCTTGCAGCTTGTTCCCGAAGCAACTGTCGTGGGGTCAAAAGTCGCACTTCAATTTCTAGAAGACATGGTGCATCAGCCGTTTAAGCGGCAAATTGTCAAAAATGGCGATCGCTTAGATTTAGGTAATGGACATGAATTAGAGTTCGTCAGTGCTCCGAATTTACACTGGCCTGATACGATGTTCACCTACGATCGCAAAACGCAAGTTCTCTATACTTGTGATGCTTTTGGATTGCACTATTGCGACGACAATACATTCGATGAAGATCTCGGCGCAATTGAGGCTGATTTCCGTTTTTACTACGACTGCTTGATGGCTCCTAATGCGCGTTCAGTATTATCCGCAATGAAACGCATGGGTGAATTAGGAGAAGTCACCACGATCGCCACAGGACATGGACCACTCCTCTATCACAACGTGGAAGAATTGACTCGCCGTTATCGCGTTTGGAGTCAATCACAAGCTAAAGCAGAAACAACAGTTGCAGTTTTTTACACGTCCGATTATGGCTATAGCGATCGCCTTGCCCAAGCAATTGCTCAAGGTATCACTAAAACAGGTGTTGCGGTAGAAACACTTGACGTGCGATCGGCAGATCTCCAAGAAGTTCAAGAACTGATTAGCCGAGCATCAGGAATCGTGATTGGAATGCCCCCTGCATCAGGAGATGTCGCAGAAACTGCCCAGACAGTGCTCAGTACAGTATTAGCTGCTGCTAAAGCAAAACAATCTATCGGTATCTTTGAGGCTGGTGGTGGTGATGATGAGCCGGTTTACCCACTGTTAAACAAGTTCCGTGACTTGGGTCTTTCCGTTGCTTTCCCTGCGATTCAAATCAAAGAAGCCCCCACAGGAGCAATCTATCAGCGATGTGAAGAAGCAGGAACCGACTTAGGACAATGGCTAACGCGCGATCGCAGCATCAAAGTCATGAAATCTTTAGATGCAGATCTTGATAAAGCTTTAGGCAGAATTAGCGGCGGATTATATATCATTACCGCTAAAAAAGGCGATGCATCCAGCGCAATGCTGGCATCTTGGGTAACACAAGCAAGTTTTAAACCCTTGGGAGTGACAATTGCAGTTGCGAAAGACCGTGCGATTGAATCACTAATGCAAGTCGGCGATCGCTTCGTTTTAAATGTTCTAGAAGAAGGCAATCACCTACACTTAATGAAACACTTCCTCAAGCGTTTCTCGCCTGGTGCAGATCGTTTCGAGGGCGTTAAAACCCAACCTTCTCAAGGCGGTGCGCCAATTCTGACCGACGCTTTAGCTTATATGGAGTGCGAAGTCACAAGCCGCATGGAAGTCAGCGATCACCATATCGTCTATGCCACTATCGAGACAGGTAAAGTCAGTAATCCTGAAGCTCTCACCGCAGTTCACCATCGCAAAGTCGGTAATCATTACTAGGGGCGAGGAGTGAGGGGTGAGTGGAAGAGTGGTTAGTAGCTAGTGGCTAGTTATGAATTTTGAGTTTTGAGTTGATAGAAAAAAGTATTCCCCTCTGCTCCTGTGCTTCCTCTACCCCTGAAGCCCCTGAAGCTCCCTAATCCTTCACCTCATTTGACTTATGGAATCAAAACCACGCGACGTACAGTTTTTTCCAATTGGGATCGATACATCAGTATTGCGATCGCGCAGTTGGACGCGGTTAAGATTTGAAATTGAATATGCCTTAGCTCGCGGTACAACTGCTAATTGCTATATCATTCAAGGCGATCACCTTGCAATTATCGATCCTCCAGGAGAAACTTTCACTCAAATTTATTTAGCAGCTCTACAACAACGCATCGATTTACAAAAGCTAGATTATGTCATTCTCGGACACGTTAATCCTAACCGTGCGGCAACCTTAAAAGCTTTACTAGAAATTGCTCCGCAAATAACCTTTGTCTGCTCTAATCCAGGTGCGATCAATCTCCGTGGCGCACTAGAAAAACCCGATCTACACGTCAAAGTCATGCGTGGCGAGGAAACGCTGGATTTAGGGAAAGGTCATGATTTGCAATTTATCCCTACTCCTAATCCACGCTATCCCGATCATCTTTGCACCTACGATCCCCTGACAGAAATTCTCTATACAGATAAGTTCTTTGGAGCGCATATTTGTGGCGATCAGGTATTTGATGAAGGTTGGGAGAGTTTTCAAGAAGATCGGCGCTACTATTTCGATTGCTTAATGGCTCCCCACGCCCGTCAAGTAGAAACTGCACTAGACAAACTTTCCGATCTTCCTGTCAGAATGTACGCCACAGCACATGGTCCCTTAGTGCGTTACGGATTACTGCAACTAACTGCAGCATACCGTCAATGGAGTCAGCAGCAAACGTCTCAAGATACTACCGTTGCTTTAATTTATGCTTCGGCTTATGGCAATACGGCAACTCTAGCACAAGCGATCGCGCGTGGTATTACTAAAGCAGGTGTTGGTGTCGAATCGATTAATTGTGAAATTGCTGCTCCAGACGAAATTCGTACTGCTGTCGAAAAATCAGCCGGATTTATTATTGGTTCACCCACACTCGGCGGACACGCACCTACTCCTATTCAAACAGCGTTAGGTATAGTGCTATCGACTGCAACTAACAATAAACTTGCAGGAGTATTTGGTTCCTATGGTTGGAGTGGTGAAGCAATTGATTTAATCGAAAATAAACTCAAAGATGCTGGTTATAGATTTGGGTTTGACACTATGCGCGTCAAGTTCAAGCCCAACGACGTCACCTTACAACTATGCGAAGAAGCTGGAACTGACTTTGCTCAAAGTTTGAAAAAAGCTAAAAAAGTCCGCGCCCCGCGACAACCAGCTACTAATGTTGAACAAGCAGTTGGTCGAGTTGTTGGCTCATTGAGTGTGGTGACGACTAAGCAAGGAGATATCTCTAGTGCAATGCTAGCTTCGTGGGTTTCTCAGGCAACTTTTAACCCTCCAGGATTAACCGTAGCAGTTGCTAAGGACCGCGCGATCGAATCACTCATGCACACTGGTAGCAAATTTGTCCTCAATATCCTTCCAGAAGACAACTATATCAGCTTAATGAAGCACTTTTTAAAACCTTTCACTCCTGGAGAAGATCGCTTCAGCGGTGTAGCAACTCAAAGCGCAGATAATGGCTGTCCTGTTCTCTCTGACGCTCTTGCTTATCTTGAGTGCTCTATTCAAAATCGCATGGAAGCTGGCGATCACTGGATTGTTTATGCAGCAGTGAATAATGGCAAAGTCCTAGATTCCGATGGAGTTACCGCCGTTCACCACCGTAAGTCAGGAAACCACTATTAGAAGATGAGTAGTAGGGTAGTAGAGTTCAAGGGTAGTAGGGTATGAGGGTATGAGGGTATTAGGGTAGTAGGGTATGAGGGTATTAGGGAAAAATAGCATTTTCGTCTCTCCCACACTCTTACACTCCCACTCGCCCCTCGCCCCACACTCCTCACCCCTCCTACAGTCTTTTCTCTAAATACTGACCAATCATCTGCTGTTCGCCTGCGCGGGAAATAATTGTTTGCCGAGTACGGTAATTGTTACCGATCAACTTCAATTCTTCTTCAAATACAGAACCTTTGTACTCTGTACGCAAACACATTGTTTGAGGATTGGAGAAATAATACTCGGCTGTGACTGGCTTTGTTGTCGCAAAACCGCGATCGCGATACAACGTTGTTCCACCTACACCGAAAAGTGTCGTGCCTTTCGATTCTTTCTTTCCTGACACCGAATTTGTACTTTCCCAGCTTACTTTAGCACCACAAGTGAGAACTGTAGCATCATCAAGTTGGTGTAATTGAGCGAGTTGTTCTAGTTCTGCACACCCTGGTTCTAAAAACTGAATGGTAATAATGCTAACCATTTCCTTTGTTTCTCCATCTGGCAAAGTGTAATATCGCCTTTCTGAGCGCCATTTACCAGCGGAGTGTTTGAAAAATTCTGCAGCTAGCAGCGAAGCTTCTCTTGTGTAGGTCAGTTGTTGCGGTGATGTCACTATCAGCAAGCCTCATGGAAAGTTATATCAATCAAGGGTATTTTAGGATTAAATGCAATACCTTGTTACTATTTTTAATACATTAAATTATACATACAATCATAGCGACAAAAATTAAAAATGTGTCACTGTTTTACCAAAATCAGTCTGTAGAGTAACTCATGTAAGTCAACCGAGATTTTAATCTTCAAAACTGAATAGACAATGATTTTTTTTATTCAGTTGGTCTAACAAGCTCTATGAAAGGCGTTGAGCGCAATAGTTCTTTATGCAAGTCTCTATCGATTGATGGATAGCCGAAAGCTAACTACTTTACCCCTAGACTCAAAGCCAAGTATCAAGTTAATATGGATGATTGTGAGTTTTTCATAAGGCTATGAACGCGCAAGAGATTATCCGCTCGATAGAAGCGGAGCAATTAAAGTCGAATTTACCCGATATCTATGTCGGAGATACAGTTAGAGTAGGAGTCATTATTCAAGAAGGTGGCAAAGAACGTACCCAACCTTATGAAGGAGTAGTCATTGCCAAACGCAATGGCGGAATCAATGAGACAATTACAGTAAGAAGAATCTTTCAGGGAGTAGGCGTAGAGCGAGTTTTTCTACTACACTCACCCCGCGTTGCTAGTATAAAAGTACTGCGGCGTGGTAAAGTCCGCCGCGCTAAGTTATACTATTTACGCGATCGTGTTGGTAAAGCTACCCGCGTGAAACAACGCTTTGACCGCGCTTTGTAGAATACATTCAGTTAAATCAAGCTGAATTTAACGCATTCGCTCTCAAATTGCGTTACACTACAATTCAGTGGCTACAGCTACAGAAAGTTGTGCGCTCTTAGTTCAGTTGGTAGAACGCAGGTCTCCAAAACCTGATGTCGGGGGTTCAAGTCCTCCAGGGCGCGCTGTGCAGACTATAAGTCCGCTTGTAGCACATTCACTATAGACATACCCGAAAGCAGTATGAAGCGTTTAAGCGGCATCAAGATGTGAAACTTTCGGGTAAAATTATTTGTGTAAGTATGACTAAGACCGTCTCGCAAAGTAGGCAAGTTTGAGTGTCTGCGAGTGCAGAAATTCGTGTCATAGCTGCATTGTGATTGGGGAGACGATTGCTCGTGAATAAGAAGAATGAAGTTGAAATCCAAGAACCCAAGAATGGGGGTAATATTGGTAGCTTCTTCCAAGGAACCAAAGAAGAATTCGACAAAGTTGTCTGGCCAAGCAGACAGCAACTTGTAAGTGAGTCAGCTGCTGTATTGTCGATGGTAGTGCTTTCGGCAACCTTTATCTATCTGGTTAATGGCTTCTTTGCTTGGGCAGCAGGACAGGTGTTTCGATGATTTTTGAAGACGAATCACACAATCCCAATCAATCACAGAATGCAGGAGAGACAACTACTCCTGCTCTAACTCCGCGTTGGTATGCAGTTCAAGTAGCATCTGGATGTGAAAAAAGAGTCAAAGCAGACATAGAGCGGAGAGCACAGACCTTTGATGTTGCCGAGCGGATTGCTCAAGTTGAAATCCCGCAGACTCCTGCTGTGAAAATTCGGAAAGACGGCAGTAGACAGCATACAGAAGAAAAAGTATTCCCTGGCTACGTGCTTGTCAAAATGTCAATGGATGATGACACCTGGCAAGTTGTCAAAAACACGCCTCATGTCATCAACTTTGTGGGAGCCGAGCAAAAAAAAGGAGTTGGCAGAGGGCGCGGTCACGTCAAACCAGTTGCACTGAGTCATACAGAGGTCGAACGGATATTTAAACAGACAGCTGAGCAAGAGCCAGTCGTTAAAATTGATATGGCAGCTGGCGATAAAATTGTTGTACTTTCGGGTCCATTTAAAGACTTTGAAGGTGAAGTGGTAGAAGTCAGTCCAGAACGGAGCAAGCTTAAAGCATTACTCTCAATTTTTGGACGCGACACGCCCGTCGAATTGGAATTTAATCAGGTTCAGAAACAAGGCTAATAGAGAATGGCAAAAAAAGTTGTTGCGGTCATTAAGTTGGCTCTGACCGCAGGAAAAGCAAACCCAGCACCTCCAGTGGGTCCAGCGCTTGGTCAGCATGGCGTCAATATTATGATGTTCTGCAAAGAATATAACGCCAGAACAGCAGACCAAGCCGGAACGGTAATTCCAGTAGAAATCTCGGTTTTTGAAGACCGCAGTTTCACATTTGTACTCAAGACTCCACCAGCTTCAGTATTGATTTGTAAGGCAGCTGGAATCGAGCGCGGTTCCAACGAACCGAACAAAAAGAAAATTGGGCAGATCAGCCAAGCACAACTGCAAGAGATCGCCCAAACAAAAATGCCAGACCTCAATGCAAATGATATTGAGGCAGCAATGAAAATTGTGGCTGGAACTGCTCGAAATATGGGCGTAACAGTTGTTGATTAATTGTTAGGATGATTTTCTAGCAGTAGACATTAAAGCTTTTAACGTATACATATAGCGGGGGAGAAGCAGAGCTTCGTTAAGCAACCCCAAAGGAGAAAAAAATGGCGAAAAAAGAATCTCGCCGGATGCAAGAACTGCGAAAAAAGGTTGAAGATAAACCTTATCAACCAATAGAGGCGCTGAGCTTACTCAAAGAAACAGCAACAGCTAAGTTTCCTGAAGCTGCAGAAGCTCACATTCGCCTAGGAATTGACCCTAAATATACTGATCAACAGTTACGAACAACAGTAGCGCTACCTAAAGGTACTGGTCAAATTGTACGGGTAGCAGTTATTGCTAGAGGGGAGAAAGTGACTGAAGCAACAAATGCTGGTGCTGATATTGTTGGTTCAGAAGAATTGATTGATGAAATTCAACAAGGTCGCATGGACTTCGATCGATTAATTGCGACACCAGACGTCATGCCGCAGGTAGCAAAACTCGGACGACTTCTAGGACCACGCGGTTTGATGCCTTCACCAAAAGGTGGGACAGTCACGTTTGATATTACTCAAGCGATCGCCGATTTTAAAGCTGGTAAACTAGAATTTCGTGCCGATCGCACAGGCATTGTTCATGTTATGTTTGGTAAGGTGTCTTTCTCACCAGAAGATTTATTAGTAAATCTTAAGGCTTTACAAGAGACTATTGACCGCAATCGTCCTTCAGGTGCAAAAGGTCGTTATTGGCGGACAATGTTTGTGTCAGCAACAATGGGACCATCAATCCAAGTTGATGTCAATGCCCTGCGCGACATGAAATCTGAAGCTGCTTGATGAGAGGTCAGAGGTTAGTGGCTAGTGGCTAGCAAGTAGAGAAATTTATCTCATTTCTTGTCTTAACTTCTTCTACTCTCAGAAACCTGACCCCTGACCCTTCCACAATCAAATAGACAAAGCCAGAGACAGCAGGAGCTTGGATAGCTTAATACCCTGCCGAGGTTTGTAACTCAAATGCTGAAATGCCACCAACAAAGTGGCATGGCTGCAGAGGTATAACCTGATAACCCTGGCTGATAAAGCTAGGGTTTTTGCTTTGAGTTATTAGTACGTATAAAGTTAAGGAGGTGAGACACAGATGGGTAGAACGCTAGAAAACAAGCAAGAAATTGTTGCTGAACTTAAAGAGAGTTTGAGTCAATCGCAGTTAGCGCTTGTCATTGAATACCAAGGACTTACTGTTGCAGAGATTTCTGATCTGCGGCGACGACTGCGTCCTACTGGCACGATTTGCAAAGTGACAAAGAATACCTTTATGGGTATTGCCATCGATGGTCAGGAGAACTGGCAACCGATGTCAGAATTTCTTCAAGGTTCTTCTGCCTTTTTACTTGTTAAAGAGGACATCAGCGGTGCGATCAAAGCTTACCAAGACTTCCAAAAAGCCAGTAAAAAGACTCAATTGCGTGGCGGCGTGATGGAAGGTCGGGTACTGAAAGAGCCTGATATTAAAGCACTTGCAGACCTACCATCGAAAGAACAACTAATTGCTCAAATTGCTGGAGCGCTCAATGCTTTAGCAACCAAGATTGCTGTAGGGATCAACGAAGTTCCTGCTTCTTTGGGTCGCAGTATTCAAGCAATTTCAGAAAAAGATCAAAGCAATGACGCTGCTGAAAGTAGCGATGCTGCTTAGTAGCTAACTTGCATTTGTAGAAACAACTAACACATTACAGGAGTTAATCAATGTCTGCTGCAACTGAACAAATTTTAGAACAACTCAAGTCTTTAACTCTGCTAGAGGCTGCAGAGCTAGTCAAGCAAATTGAAGAAGCCTTTGGTGTCAGCGCGGCTGCACCTGCTGGTGGGATGATGATGATGGCTGCTCCTGGTGGTGCTGCGGCTGCACCTGCTGAGGAAGTCGAAGAACAAACTGAGTTTGATGTCATCTTAGATGAAGTACCTGCTGATAAGAAAATTGCTGTCCTTAAAGTGGTACGTACATTGACGGGATTAGGTTTGAAAGAAGCGAAAGATCTCGTAGAGTCTACACCTAAGCCAGTTAAAGAAGCTGTTGCCAAAGATGCTGCTGAAGATATGAAAAAGCAGCTTGAAGAAGCCGGCGCTAAGGTTACTGTCAAGTAGTCATTGTTGATTTGGGAAGCGGGGTAGGCGGGGAGACTAAGAGAGTTATGAGTGTTGAGTGTTGAGTGTTGAGTGTTGAGTTAAGAACACTCAAAGTTCAAATTTCTTTTAATAAATGCCTCCGGCACTTTTCTTCGCGAACAAAACTCAAAACTCAAAATTCAAAACTCAAAACTAATCACTCGCTCCTCCCTTAGTGCAAGTCAGCTTCCCACACTCCTATATAAATGCGATCGCGATTATTCCGCTCAATAACTCCTTTTAATTCACCTGTAGTAAACGAGTAGCGATCGCTACGGCGCTGATAAACTTGCTGCAATCCTTGATTAACTTCTGCAGAGGCGTTACCATCCAACAATTGCTGCAAAGTACTCTGCATAATTTGAGGATCGACAGATTGCGCAAATGAGACTTCAGTTTGCTGTAGACGTCCAGAATTACGATCAAACAAATAGCCTAAGGTAACTTGGTTAGGCTTTATATCATAAATTGCTGCACGAGTATTTCCCCAAATACCTCTAGATGTTGTTGTCGGATTACCGAGTGTTGCTCTTACTTGGCTTTCTGATGTACCTGTAGGAAACGCAGGCACGTTTTTGTTTCTTACTTGTGCTGGTACATTATCTTGTGGTGATGCAGTAGGCGAAGGTACTGGAGACGTTTTTATTATTGCTGGTTCTTGGTTTGGGCTTGGTGATTCCTGTACGGGTGATGGTTCCTCTTCCTGAGTTTGTGGGGGTGCTTCTTCTAACTGAGGAAACAAAGGAGAAGGAGATGCAGGAGACTCTACAGGTGGAAGTATTGGTGAGGCAACAGGTGCTGTCGGTGATGGTGATACTGGAGTTGGACTCGATTCAAGAGGAGGTTCCGCAATAGATTCTGACGGTTCTGTGCTGTTTGATATTGATGATTGTGGCGCTTGACGAAAATTAGCTAAGATACCAACTACTAAACCTCCTGCAAGTAAACCAGCGATCGCTAAAAATTGCCAATTGTGGTTTTTGCGGTACGGAGTTGTAATTACAGGAGATTGAGTTCTCTGTGTAGTAGTTTGCTGACGAGACCCTGAAATCAATAGTGTTGTTTTTTCATGTGTCGTTGCAGTAGGACTGGTATACTGCAAATCTTCTAACATTTTGATTGCCGTGGTGTAGCGATCGCGTGGGTGATATTGAATTGCTTTATTAATAACTGCTGCAAATTTTGGGCTAATGTGAGAGATATATTGCTGCCAGAGAATCTCTTCATTCTGTGAGGTTTCTAGTTCTTGAGGCAGTTTTCCGGTCAACAAATAAATTGCTGTCAAACCTAAGCCATAGATATCACTAGCATAAACTGGTCTTCCTGCTGCTTGCTCTGGAGACATAAACCCAGGAGTTCCAATGACCATGGTTTGGGTGAGTTTGCCTTGAGAATTAATTGCCGTTGCCATTGTTTGTTTGACTGCACCAAAATCAATGAGCACGGGCTGATTGTTGGACTCACGCAGAATGATATTATCAGGTTTAATATCGCGGTAAATTATTCCTTGAGTGTGTACGTAATCTAGCACGTGCAGCAAGCTAACTAGAATTTCTCGGACGGCGTTTTCACTCAGTACTCCTGTGGTTGCTACTTTACTTGCTAGCGTTTGACCGTGAATCCACTCTTGCACTAAAAAAAACTGACCTTGTTCTGAAAAATAGGCATACAGCTTAGGGATTTGGCTGCTTCCTTCGCCTAAAGCTTCCAAAGTTGCTGCTTCCCGTTGAAATCGCTGTTGAATTAACTGATACAGACTGGGATCGTTCACCACTGGTTTGAGTTGCTTAATGACACAGCGGCGGCGTGAAGGCATATAAGTATCTTCTGCTAGAAAGGTTTCGCCAAACCCTCCAGAACCCAACAGTTGAATAATTTGATAGCGGTTGTTTAACAGCGTTGTCATCACATCTTTTAAAGCTGTACGCTCAATTTTGATTGCGATCGCCTAGCTTTTCCGTAGTTCTTACGGTATCAGATTTATCTTCCACCTTCCACAATACAGCAAACAGTTTTGCTAGAAAGTTGCTATATCTATGAGAACAGCTCTAGGAAAACTTATGCTTCAAATAACTAGCGATCGGCTGTTAACTTAAGTAGTTAATTGATTTATGTTAAGTCTAAAATGCCTTTTTCCTTCAGTTTTGGATTAAAGCGAATTGCAACTCGGATACCACGCGATTCTAAATTTGATATTATTGTTGCTTCGACTCTACGAGCTACACTTTTTAGTAACTTAATTTGTGTTAGTTCGTCACCTGCTTGATAACTAATTTGCTCATCTGCTGTCATTGCTAATTTGGCATCAATCGGTTCAGTCCACTGTGTTGTAGCGGTAGTATTTCCTGGAGGAATTGAGCCATTTTCTGCTATCCAAGCTTCTTTGATTGATTCTAAAATTGTGCGACTAGGACGACTAATTGTTTGCACTTTCAGCCATTGACATTTTTCGGGCTGACGTACCAAGTGTTGCTTGAGGCTGAGAAACACATCGCGCGAATACCCAACAAACTGGAGTACGCGATCGCTGTCAAAAATAGCATAAACACCAACTTGACTTTGCAAGCCTTCAGGTAGTTGACCGTCTGCGTCAATGTAGGAGATATACTCTAGATCTGTTAAGGAAGTCTTTATTTCTGTAGTCATTAGTTAATTAAAATGATTTATTCACTACAATCATAAATTTTACAAAGGAGATTGAGTTAAAATTTTTCTCTGAATTTTATTTAATATTTAATTTAGTTAAATTACTGATTTTCTCAAGATTAAGCAATTAATTAACTGTATCTTGAGACTATACTGTAACTACAACAATTTTGAGGTAACGCCTTTAAGGAGAAAATCCAAGGCACGGCGCATATAACTTTCGATTTGCTCAGTTTCAGGTTGGAACAGGATCGACTTGAATAATAAGCCTGTCATTAGATCGCAAATCAAGTCAGCATCAACCTCTGGAGATAATTCACCTCTTGCTTTTGCTCGTTCAAAAATGACAGATGCAACTTTACGTCGAGGTATCACATATTTTTTCCAATAAATTTCAGCAAAATGGGGAACTGTTGAAGCAAGGCTGATAATCATTGCTATCGTTTGACGACCTAATGGGGAAAGGTCAATCTCGGCAGCTTGTTTATGTATTTCTTCCAAATCTGCCCATAAACTTCCCGTGTCTGGTATGACTAGTTGCGGTCGATTGTGTTCTATCGCTTCAGCAATCAACTCTTCTTTAGAATGATAACGACGGTAAATTGTTGTTTTTCCTACACCTGCACGCGCTGCGATCGCTTCAATACTTAATCCTTGATATCCTACTTCTGCCAACAAATCGAGCGTTGCTTGTAAAATTGCTTGATTAACTTCGGTACTTCGGGGTCTTCCTGGCGAGCTTTTTGTTGTTTGACTGATCATAATAGTAAGTATTCGTATCGTAGGTCGCTCAAGGATATCCCCTTATAAAGTTATCTTATCAAACAGGTTTTCACTGCTTTGCAATCGTCGGCTAATTCTCTGTGAACATTTTTATTGTAATACGATGCCGTATCGTATTATAATTTTAAAAGTTTTTTAAAGTTTAGTTATCGCTACCGCCACAGGTGTTGGGGATTTGTACTTAGCAGTGATTGTGTATTGATTAACCAATAAGTAACGCAATATTGCGTTCATGGGAAGACTTTGATTCTAAAAATGAGGGATAGAGCACAAGGTATGGCGCAATCTAATTCCGATTACCCAAAAGCACCTGAGCGGACTCTTGATGAGTCATCACCAAGGAGAAAATCTCGGTCGAGATCAAAACGTCGTAATCGTTGGATTGCAATTATTAGTGCAGTTGTTTTGTTGACTGGTTTGGGGTTTGGTTGGCGGTGGTGGGTAAGCAGTCGTAGCGGTGCTGAGAGTTCTGCAGCCGGACAAATGCAGGAAATTCCTGTCAAATTAGAAACTTTAGAGACGACAACAGTGGAAAACACCACTGATTTTATTGGCTCACTAGAATCGCAACGCGCCGTCACACTTCGTCCCGAAGTCACAGGGCGAGTCAGTCGCATTTTAGTAGATTCAGGCGATCGCGTCAGTGCGGGGACATCACTCATTCAACTGCGACCGGATCAGCAGCAAGCGAACCTCGCAAGTGTCCAAGCAAGCGTTAATTCAGCGCGAGCAATTCGTGCTAACGCCCAATCACAGATAGAAGCATTAGAAGCCGAGCGCATCGCCCAACAGGCAGAAGTTGAGCTGCAGGAAGAAGAATTTCGGCGAATTTCGACATTAGTGAATCAAGGTGCATTACCACGACAACAGTTAGATAGTGTTGTCCGCGATCGCCGCACTGCCCAAGCAAACCTCAACGCGATTAATCGTCGAATTCAAGCGGCACGGGCAAGCTTGCAAGAAGCAGAGGCAGGACTACAGCAAGCACAAGCGAATGCTCAACGAGCTACTGCCGAACTTCAGGAAACTACTATTACAGCACCCTTTAGCGGCATTGTGGGCGATATCCCAGTACGTCTTGGCGATGTTGTAACAAACAGCGATACACTTACCACAGTTACTCAAAACAGTCCACTAGAACTGCGGCTATCAATTCCTTTAGAACGCGCACCAGATTTACGCCAAGGTCAACAAGTAGAATTAACTGATACCCAGGGAAACATCATTACTACTGGACAAATCAGCTTTATTGCACCGCGAGTAGACCCTAACGCACAAAGTATTTTGGCAAAGGCAACTTTCAGTAACCAAGAAGAACGACTCCGCGATGGTCAATTCGTCCGCGCCAGGGTGATTTGGTCGGAACAACCAGGAATTTTGATTCCGACAACTGCAATTACGCGATTAGCCGGAGAACCTTTCATCTTTGTTGCTGAAACCCCACAACCAGGAGGTGATGCACCATTAGCAGCGCCGGAAGGTGCCCCCACACCTAAACTGATCGCACGACAGCGCCCTGTGGAGCTTGGTAGTCTTCAAGGTAATAATTATCAAGTACTTTCGGGTGTAGAACCAGGAGAGCAAGTTGTTGTTTCTGGAATTCTCAATCTGATGGATGGTGCGCCCATTGTACCGGATACCGCAATGTCTCAGCCGGTAGGAGCTAACGTACCACAGTAACGCAACGATTGTATCTCTACCTGCGCTCAACTAAAACACAAGTGTTCCATTCATCAAGGTTTTCAGGTTTGAGAAAAGCCTTTGTTTAATTTCAGCAGACTATTCTAAACCATCCTAAAAAAGAGCTATAAGCAAGTTCTTCCCTGCACCTCTACTCCCTGAGCCTATGTTTGTCGAACTGTTTATCAAACGCCCTGTTGTCTCGATTGTCTGCGCCATCATTATTGTCTTGATAGGCGCAGCGAGTATTCCTAATTTACCAATTGCGCAGTATCCAGAGATTGCACCGCCGCAGGTGACAGTCACAGCTAACTACATTGGAGCAAGTGCCGAAGTCGTTGAAAACACGGTGACAAACATTTTAGAGCAAGCAGTCAACGGGGCAGAAGGCGTTCGCTACATTTCCTCATCGAGTAGTAACAACGGCAATAGCTCGATTAATCTCACGTTTGAAACTGGACGCAATATTGATCTTGCTGCTGTAGACGTGCAAAACCGTGTTGCGACTGTTCAACCACAACTGCCAGAAAGTGTCCAGCGAACAGGAGTCACAGTTCTGAAGCAGTCAACAGGATTTTTGATGGCGATCGGGCTGTACTCGGATAATGGTCAGTACACAAATACCTTCTTGAGTAACTATGCTGACCTCTATATTGTCGATGCCCTCAGAAGAATTCAAGGCGTCAGTGAGGTGCAAGTATTTGGAGAACGTCGCTATGCGATGCGGTTGTGGGTCGATCCTGAACAGCTTGCAAGTCGGGCGTTAACGATGCAGGATGTAGTAGATGCCCTAAATGAGCAAAATATCCAAGTTGGAGCAGGGCAACTCGGACAACCACCAATTCCCAACGAACAACAGTATCAATTAGATTTAGAGGCACGCACGCAGTTCAACGATGCTTCCCAATTCGAGGATTTGATTTTAAGAACTGAAGAAAATGGCTCACTCGTGCGGTTTCGCGATGTTGGTCGGGTTGAACTCGGCGCACAAGATTATAGTACTATTTTGCGGTTTCGCGGTATTGAAGCAACAGGATTAGGAATTTCTCAACTACCTGGAAGTAATGCGCTTGAAGTTGCCGCAGCGGTAAAAGCCGAATTAGAACGACTTGGGCAGCGGTTTCCACCAGGGATGACGTATCAGATTGCGTTTGATACAACGGCATTTGTGCAACAATCACTCACTGAAGTTGTCACTACGTTGATTCAGGCGATCGCACTTGTTGTCTTAATCATTTTCATCTTTCTGCAAGACTGGCGCACTACCCTCATTCCGGCAATTACGATTCCAGCTTCGCTGATCGGTACGTTTATCTTTGTGCAAGTTTTTGGGTTTTCGATCAATACTTTGACACTGTTCGGATTAACGCTTGCTACAGGGATGGTCGTCGATGACGCAATTATCGTTGTCGAAAATATTTCCCGTCTGATTCAAGATCAAGGAATGAACCCGCGAGCAGCCGCCATTGAGTCGATGCGCGAGTTAACAAGTGCCGTTATTGCAACTTCGCTTGTGTTGATGGCGGTATTTGTTCCGGTGGCGTTTTTCCCTGGTTCTACAGGCGCACTGTATCGTCAATTTGCGTTGACAATTGCGTTTTCAATTACTGTATCAACCTTTCTCGCGCTGACGTTTACACCATCAATGTCGGCAAAGTTGTTGCGACAAGGACAGCACCCCCCACGGTGGTTAGCATGGTTTTTCAATCGTTTCAATCGTTTTTTGGATAATTCGCAACGCGGATATGCGCGATCGCTGCGCACGCTGATGCGGTTTAAAATGATCGTGCTGGGTGTTTTTGTCTTAGCTTTGGGCTTGACAGCTTGGATGTTTGCTCGCGTCCCTTCAGGCTTTTTACCCGATGAAGATCAAGGCTACTTTATTACACTCGTGCAAGCGCCCGAAGGTGTTTCCCTCAACTACACGAGCGATGTGATTGCGCGGGTTGAGCAGGAACTAAAACAAGTTCCAGAAATTGCGGCTAGCTTTGCCGTTGCAGGATTTAGCTTTACTGGTAGTAGTGCCAACAACGGTATTATATTTTCTAATCTCAGACCTTGGGAAGAACGCCGCGAAGCAGGACAATCGGTAGATGCAATTATTGGTCAATTGTTTGGTCGATTTGCAGCCATTACCGAGGCGAGGATTTTACCACTCAATCCACCAGCAATTCAAGGATTAGGAACCTTTGGCGGATTCAGCTTTCAGTTACAAGATCGCCGTGGTGTGAATGACCTCAATTCACTCGTGCAAGCTGCTGGACAAATTATGGGACAAGCCAATCAAACCCCTGGTTTGCAGCAAGTATTTACAACCTTTGCCGCAAGTACGCCTAAACTGTCAATTGATATTGACCGCGATACTGCTAAGGCACTTCAGGTTTCGGTTGATGATATTTTAAATACAATCCAAACTGCGATCGCGTCGCAATATGTCAACGATTTTACCTTGGGACAGCGCAACTATCGAGTTTACGTACAAGCTGACCAGCGATTTCGTTCTGAACCAGGAGATATTAGTCGTTTGTATGTGCGATCGGCAACGGGACAAATGATTCCACTCAGCAATCTTGTCTCACTGACTCCTGAAACTGGTGCGCAAACGATTAACCACTTTAATCTGTTCCGCTCAATTGAAATTACTGGTTCAGCCGCACCTGGCTTTAGTTCAGGTGATGCAATTCAAGCGATGGAAGAGGTCGCGGCTGATGTCTTGCCGCCTGGATTAGACTATCAATGGTCAGGAACATCATTGGAAGAAATCGAATCTGGAGGACAAGCCCCAATCATCTTTGGTTTAGGATTAGTCTTTGTTTTCTTAGTGCTGGCAGCACAATACGAAAACTTTATCGACCCTTTTATTATCATGCTGGCAGTGCCACTCGCGATTTTGGGTGCGTTGATTGCCCAGTCGCTACGCGGGTTGATTAATGATGTGTACTGTCAAGTAGGGTTAGTGATGTTGATTGGTTTAGCAAGTAAAAACTCGATTCTCATTGTCGAGTTCGCAAACCAACTACGCGCTGAGGGATTACCCCTGGCGAAGGCTGCGATTGAAGCGGCGCGGGAACGTTTACGTCCGATTTTGATGACCGCGATTTCTACCTTAGTTGGTATTTTTCCTTTGGTTGTTGCCACAGGTGCAGGCGCAGGTAGCCGTCAGTCATTAGGAACTGCGGTTTTTGGTGGAATGTTAGTGGCAACATTTTTGTCGTTATTTGTTATACCTGTGCTCTATGTTGTCGTCGTTTCAATCGAAGAAAGTGTGCGATCGCGCTTCGGTTGGTCCAAGTTCGATGAAAACCTTGATAGTTAGATAATCGCTATATTGCTCAATAAACAAAGTTCACCAATTTAGAGTATTGAGTTTAAGAGTAATATCCAGCTAATCATACGAAGGTTTGATATTCTTCAATTAAAATTCAAAACTCGCGCATTTAAAACCCAAAATTAGCCACTCGCTCCTAACTCCTCTCTAACTCTTGAAACTTTGCTTGAGTAAACTTGAAACAAGTGAAACGGCATCTGTGATTCATACAGAAGGCTAACCTTAACCTGTAGGCTGAAATTTACTCAATCCAAACTGTTACAGCAGCAACGGCAATCAACATCTCATCATTTTTATCGTTCAAATCAGGAATTGCTTTGCCCTGAACGATCATGCCGCCTGATTCAACACTCAGAGTTTTCTGACCAAAAGGCAAGACTGCTAGAACCTCGGCTGCGCGAACTTGTTCGGGATAGGGAACAGCGACCTTTACTTCGACAATCATCTGATTAGGATCTTCTAAGCCCGCAACTTCCCAAACCCCAGGTAAAGCATTATGCGCGATCGCATTTCGCACCGCCCTTGCTGCAGCAACTGTTGGCTCTTGCCCGTGCTGATCGATTCCCATCCCCATTTCAATAATTAAACGTTTGCGAGTCACAGTAACCTCTAAACATGAGTTAAACTAAGAACTACTCAACTTTGAGCTATTTTAGAATTAGCCAGTATTAAAATTTGGCGGGCGACTTCTTCTGCTACTGGCATCACCGACAGACGATTGCCCTGTCTAAGGACGATAAGTTCTTCTGTACTAAATTCTTGCTTGAGCGTTTCTCGCGATATTAATGGAAAAGTTTCTACAAATTCGACGCGCACTGTTTGCCAGCGGGGAAATTCAGGAGTCGATTTAGGATCGTAGTAACGACTATTAAAGTCAAACTGAGTCGGATCGGCAAGTGTAGCAACAACGCGCACTAAGCCAACCAAACTAGGAAAAGCTATGTTGGAATGGTAGAAAAAAGCTAAGTCCCCAACTTGCATTTGTCGCAAGAAGTTACGCGCTTGATAGTTACGCACTCCATCCCAAACAGTTTCACGATCGCGCTTGAGATCGTCGATACTGTAAATTTTTGGTTCTGATTTTATTAGCCAATAATTCATTTATCGCTTTTGATGAATCCTTTAAATTTACACGACTCTTATCCTTGTCCTGTCTGTCGCATAGGAAACATAACACCTTTACCTTTAATGGACGCGATGGCTTGTGACTTGTGCGCACAGATTTTTACTGTTGACTTAGAACAGCAACAAATTAAAATGCCTGCTCGACAACCACCCTTATTGTGGAACTGGAATGGCAAACATTGGCAAGACGCACAACTTGAAGGTGTAGAATTTGGCCGGGGCTATATACTTGCAGCGATCGCCCTAGTACTACTTCCACCTACCTTAATTGGGTTAGTTATTTGGATTCATCCTCCTGCTGCTCATACGCCTTTATCTTGGCTGCCTTACGTATGGGCTGGACTAGGCTTTTTTGCACATTTAGGCATCATTGTTTGGTTAATGATTGAATTTTATCAACTTCCTCTTAGGTTGTGGTTCAGAAGTTTACCACAGCAGTTACGACAACGCTGATTGACTACCAAATGCGTACTCTATTGCTTTATAGTGTTGACAATTGCATTTATTAGTGTTGTGGGTTCGATTGGTTTAGCAAGGAGTTTTTCAAAGCCTGCATTTCTAGCCTGCTGCTGATTAATGGTACCTGCATAAGCTGTGAGAGCAATTGCGACAATCTGCTGATGTAGTTGTGATTTAATCTGACGTAGCAGTGTATAGCCATCAATATTAGGCATCTCAATATTGCATAGCAGTGCATCAAAATCTTCGTGGAGCACTTGTAATGCTTTATCAGCAGATGCGGCTGTAACTACGTTTGCTCCTGCCTGTTCAAGGATAATCGCAACTAGCTCGCGATTATCTATTTCATCGTCAACTACTAACACCTTAATACCTTCAAGTTGCAGGGGAGGTATATTGATATATGAGCACATACTTTTAATTGAGTTAGGTAACTAATTCATTGATTGCACGAATAAGCTCATCTAAATCGACTGGCTTGAGCAAATATTTCTGAAATCCAGCTGTAAGAGCTTGTTCTCGGTAGGTTTCTGAAAGAGAACTTGATAGTGCGATCGCTGGGATTTGGCTTTGTGATGGTAGAGATAGCTCCCTGATTTTTTTGATCAGAGTATAGCCATCCTCACCAGGCATACAAATATCACTGACTAAAACATTAATATTGACTCTTTGACAGCAATCGAGTGCTTCGTTTGCCGATGCTGCTAAAACAACTTCTCCTCCTTCTTGCTCGATTATCAATGCCAAAAGTTCGCGATCGTCTGCGTTATCGTCTACAACTAAGATTCGCAACTTCTCAAGCGATCGCCAAGATACAGAACGATCTATTGAAATCAGATTTTCCTGAAAGCTGTCATGACCGAACCCATTCATTGAGTTATATGTCATGAAGACATGCAAAGGTAGGAAGTTACGATGCAACCTTTGGTTACGATCTACACGTCTTGAAATTACTGAACTTACTGAGATGCTATGTAGTACGTGCAAAATAAAAAAGGCAAGATGAGCTAAATAGCTTTTCTAGTGTCGCTACTATCAAAACTGCTTTAACACTTGCTAACGGATAGTTCATGGTTTTACCTAACCTTAGTCCAAGGGATAGTTAAAAGTCGATGTAGATTATCCACTTGACTATCCAGTGAGGCGTAGTATTTGTGTTGCTGTTATGCCACACTGGCAAAAATCCCGTCTTACTAACTTTATGATTGGCTTAGCTGCGAATAGCCGTAGAAGGCAGCGGATTATGGTTGTTGGCACAAATGTTACAACTGTGCAACAAGTCAGTGGTTATTGCTTGGAGTGGGGAGCAGAAGTTTTACCTTTTTATGGAACTCCTAGTGAAGAGGAGATTCGCTTGTTTGAACCACAAATTTGGGTGATATGTCTACCAATTCCTGCAAATCTCCAACTGCCAACAAATGCCCATTTGATTATTTGGGAAGAACCACCTGCGGTGTTGCAAGCTGTTAGCAGTCAAGCAGAATTATTAATTGATTTAGAACAATTATCAATCAAATTGATGTAGTAAACAGACAGATTAGTCTGACTTCTAAATAAGTCGCTCGCGCACTGCCTTAGCTGCTGCTTGGACGCGATCGTCAACACTAAGTTTGTTTAAAATCATGCGTACATAAGATTTTACTGTTCCTAGTGATAGATAAAGTTGTTGAGCAATTTCTTGATTAGAACATCCTTGAGCAATGAGTTTGAGAACTTCGCGTTCGCGCTGACTCAGGAATTCGGATTGTACTACTGAGGTATTTGATTCAGATGTTGGTTTGATCATTTGACATACCTTACGTGCTACTTGAGTATCTAAATACGTTCCACCAGTTTGAATTAAGCGAATCACAGCAATTAGCTGCTCCCACTCCATACTCTTGAGGCAATAACCATCAGCACCAGCTGCTAGCATACCAATGACTTGAAAATCTTGGTCAAAAGCTGTCAAAGCTAGTACATGAGATGTCAGGCAATTACTTTTAATCTGCTGCGTTGCTGTAATGCCATCCATCAAAGGCAAGTCAATATCCATCAAAACCATATCCGGTTTGAGTTGCTTTGCTAGTTCTACTGCTTGAACACCATCAGCAGCCTCACCAACAATCAGAAAATCAGGCTCTAAGGCAAACTGCGATCGCATTCCCCGACGCATTAAAGCATGATCCTCAACAAGTAGAATGCGAATAGGTGAGTGTGTTTGAATTTCAGACATTACTCCAAACTATGGATTGGTAATTTGTGACAAATGGTTAGTGATGGTAGGTAGCGTAAACCAGAAGGTACTGCCTTTTCCTAGCGTACTCTGTACTCCAATTGTGCCGTGATGCGCTTCCACAATTTGGCGACAAAGATAAAGCCCCAAACCCGCACCGCCACGCCGCCCGCGCCCTTGAATAAAGCGGTGAAAGAGATATTCTTGCTCTTGTGGGGCAATTCCACAACCGCGATCGCTAACACTTACTCTCACACTACTGTTTTCTGCTGTCACCTCTAACCAAACTCGATTTTCTGGTTCACTAACTCGCACCGCATTACTCAGCAGATTTTGAATGACACGCCCAATTTCTAACTCGTCGCCATACACAGTAGGTAATTGCTGGGTAACTTTAAACTCAAAGTTTACCTTGCTTTTTGAGGCAATGCACTCTTGATGAATTGCTTTAGTAAAGATCTTATGCCAGTCGAGTGGCTCGTAAATCAGATGTTTACTACCCGCTTCGTAGCGAGAAACTTCTAATAGCGCTTCCACAAGTTTGAGGAGATCTTCATTTGTTTGATAATACTCTTGCAGTACTTCACGCCAGGTATCACTAACGGAACCAAATGCACCATTTAACATTGAGCGTAAAGTACCCCGAATTGCCAGTAAAGGAGTGCGTAAATCGTGCGAAAGTGAGGCAATGAGATCGTCAAGTTGGCGATTGCGTTCGTCACTACGAGTTTGGCGCGAGTCAATTTCGCCAGCCATGCGATCGAGAATTTTCGCTAGTTGACCAATTTCATCCGCAGCTTGAAAATTCAAACGTGGCTGCATCTGCCCAGTTTCCCAAGCTTGTGCTACGGATGTCAGTTGATATAAAGGAACTTCAACTCGACGATGGAGTAGCCACAGATTTATCCCAATACCAAGTAATAGAAGTACTGGCGCGAGGGTGTTGAAAATGCGAAAGGTTTGATCGAGTCGATAGAGTTGTTGGTTGCGTTGGGCTAAAAGATCTTCTTCATATTGCAACATTGCCATTACTTGCGATCGCAGCGGATCAAATAACAGTTTACCTGCGAGCGTGGTACTTGATTCTGGCACTGCACCCAAAACAACCGGCTGCGCAAATTCGCGTTGCCAGCGATTATAAAGTGTAATGATTTCATTCACGCGATGCTGTTGCTCTGGATTATCTGCTACGAGGTTGTCAAGCAGAGTGAGGGCGTTATTGAAGTCAATTTGTCCTGATTTGTAAGGCTCTAGTGAAGTTTCTGCCTCCGTCAGTAAGTACCCGCGTATTCCTGTTTCTTGATCTAAAGCAGCATTCAGCAACAGTTCAGCTTGACTTTGAACTTGTAGAGTGTGTCGCACCCAACTCGATGCATCCTGACGGCGAAATTCTAACCAAAACCCTATACCTGCTCGTACGCAGACAAGGATCGCCAACACCAAAACACTCGTATATAGAGGTGCTAACAGCCGAGTTCTTAATAGTAAATGTCTAGGAAGACGCGGCACGCTCGCCGATTACACTCCGTGAAAAATAAATGACCTTATCCTATCCATACTAAATGCTCCTGAAATTTACTCAATGAGTTTTGTGATTTGAGGTTATGTTCAAGGGCAAATAGATCGCAAACGTGCTACCTTTACCTAACTCACTTTGTATCTGTAAGCTTCCTCCGTGTACTTGTACAATTGCCTGGGCGATCGCAAGTCCTAGCCCAGAACCACCTGTATGACGCGAGCGATCGCTACTAACGCGATAGAAGCGGTCAAAAATTTTTTGTTGTGCTTGCGGCGCAATGCCAATGCCGGTATCTTGCACTTGAATCACAGCATGGCGATCGCTACGGTCTAAACGTACAGTTATCGCACCACCTGGAGGGGTATATTGAATTGCATTATCGATCAAATTAGACACCAAGCGGTACAGTTGCTCTTCATCACCGACAATCAGTAATTGCTGATTTACTTTTAGTTCAGCATTGAGTTGTACCTCGGATGCGATCGCCCAAGCAGCTAGTTCTTCGACTAAATCGTTGATAATGTCATTGAGACAGCATTCGCGGCGAACTGATACGCGCTGTCGTTCCAGACGAGCTAGCAAAAGTAAATCTGTTACTAGAGTAGTTAACCGTCGATTCTGACGCTCAACAGTACGTAAAGTATCTCGTGCCTCTGATTCAGATAAACTAGGCATCAAGAGTGCTGATTCTACGGTTGCTCCTAATGCAGCTAAGGGCGTTCGCAATTCATGGGCAGCATCTGCGGTAAATTGTTGAATTTGACTATAAGATTGGTAAATCGGTTGCATAGCTAACCCAGCTAACCACCAACTGGCACCACCAACTAAAATCATTGCGATCGGCAACCCCAACAATAAAATCAACCTGACATTTGCCAGATAATCATCGATATCTTGCAAACTCCGCCCTACCTGCATATAGCCCCAATCAAGGTTATTTCGGGTATGTAACGGCAACGAAATTTGGTGATAGCGATTTCCGTGTGGATCTTCGAGCGTTTGCCAAGTGACTTGCGGCGATGTCAGCGGTAATCCTTCAGGTTGAAACCCTGCTACTGCAACAACTTGTTCTGAGTTATTGAGCAATCGAATATAGTAATCACCTTGATGAAGCGCTCCGAGAACGTGTTCTGTTCTTGGTTCAGGTAAGAGTTGTTGTGCTTTTAAATTTAACTGTCCAGGTTGTTGTAGTGTAGCTTCAATACTATCATGTAGTGTTCCTGCAACCGATTCTAGCTCGCGATCGAGTGTTTGCTGATGCGCATGATCGACTGCCTCATACAATCCCAAACCACACATACTAAGGATAAAGCCCATAACAAGCGTATACCAGCCTGCCAATTGCCAACGAGTCTGCTGAAATAATTTATTTTGATGCATCGGTCGCATGAAAACGATATCCGATACCGTGTACAGTTTCGATAAAGCGATCGCTACTCGATTGAGCTAGCTTGCGTCGTAACAATCGGATTTGTGCAGCTACTACATTACTTACTGATTCTGCATTGACTTCCCATAATTGATTCCGAATTTGGTCACTAGTCACAATCTGATTAGGATGCTGCAAGAAATACTCTAACAATTGAAACTCTTTTGCTGTTAACACAATCACCTGCTGCGTTCCCAAGCTATCTTGCGCACAAACTGTATGAGTTTGATAGTCAAGAGTAAGATTGCCAACTTGCAGTTGTTGCGGTTGCATCTGAGGGACTCTCCGTTGCAAAGCGCGCAACCGTGCCAATAATTCTGCCATACCAAACGGCTTAACCAAATAATCATCAGCACCAGCATCTAATCCTGTAACTTTATCCTCCATTCGGTCTTTAGCTGTTAGTATCAACACTGGCAAAGAATTGTGTTGCTGTCGTAGCCGCTGACATAGTTCGATACCTGACATTCCTGGTAGCAACCAGTCAAAAATCGCTAGCGTGTACTGCGTCCAATCAGT
Organism: Gloeocapsopsis sp. IPPAS B-1203; assembly: GCF_002749975.1. Lineage (NCBI taxonomy): Bacteria > Bacillati > Cyanobacteriota > Cyanophyceae > Chroococcidiopsidales > Chroococcidiopsidaceae > Gloeocapsopsis > Gloeocapsopsis sp. IPPAS B-1203. The sequence goes on from NZ_PEIG01000024.1 coordinate 42,678, forward strand.
CTCTAAATAGTGCCACGCCTCAGCACCATCTAAAACCAAATCAACAATATACTTTTCTCGATTCAAAATGCGCTTAATCGCCCTTCCCAAATCCGGCTCATCTTCAACAAGCAACACTCTCATTGCATTAGCCCTTATCGCTTGAAAGCAAAACGACCATTCACTTTTTCACCGTTCACCTCCGAAAGAATTGCAATTTTATACTCTCCAGACCCTTGTTCAGGCAACATTGCTGTATAGTGCTTACCCGCAGCATCATAATTCATATTAAGCGTTTTCGGAGTACCATCAGGAAGTTGCACTTGAGCCGTTACATTCGCATCGGGTATCGGTTCATGATTATTACCGCTTTGCAAATAGAAATCTAAATGCGTTCCATTAGGTTCTGCTGCGTGAACAAACTCCAAATGATACTGTCCCGATTCAATCACTTGACCACCTGCTTGTGGTATCGCAGCATGAGTAGTATCACCTTGTGACGTCGCCTCAGCAGAATGATTAACAGCAGCAGGGCTACTATCAGGACTTACTACTTGATTGCCATTATTACAAGCACCTAAAAAAATCAGACCTAAGCTACCAAGAACAACAAATTTTGTTTTCATATTTTCCTTAATTTTTTCTACTACAAGAAGCCTAAAAATACTTACAAACAATCACTTCTTTCCTCTGCACCTCCGCATCTGAAGTAGTTTATTAAACGCATTAAAATTCTTCATGCAACACAACTTTCTGCGGAACCAAAAACTTATTAAACTGTGCATACAAAGCAGGCAAAACCAACAAAGTCAAAGCCGTAGAAGTAAACAATCCACCTAGTACAACAACAGCTAAAGGTTGTAATATTTCCTTACCAGCACCACCACCAATAACCAAAGGAACCATACCTAAAGCCGAAGTAAGCGCCGTCATTAAAATTGCAACCAGTCGTTCCATCGAGCCTGTCAACAAAACTTTTTTGATTGGCATTCCTTGAGCAAATTTACTATTGTAATTTTCAACAAGCAACAGTCCATTACGAGTTGCAATACCAAACAACGTAATAAACCCTACCATAGATGCAACCGAAAGAACTCCACCACTCAAAGCAACCGCAAAAATTCCGCCGACTAAAGCCAAAGGAAGATTAATCATAATCATCAACATTGCTGTCATTGATTTAACAGCAAAATACATCAGTACAGCAATAACAACCAGTGCCAAAGTACCAAAGAAAAGTAAGTTTTGTGTTGCACGTTGTTCAGATTCAAATTGTCCGCCGTACTGAATAAAATAGCCAGCAGGCAGTTGAAGCTCGTTAATATTATTCCGAATATCTGCAATTACCGACCCTAAATCGCGACCAGACACATTTGCAGAAACAACAATTAACCGCGAAACGTTTTCGCGATTAATTGTATTTGGACCAGTACCATAATTAATTTGAGCTACTTGAGCCAAAGGAATCTTTTGTCCATTTGGAGTATCAATTAATAAATTACGAATCGTGTCTAAATTGTTACGCGCATCGGCTTGTAACCACACTAATAAATCAAATAATTGTTGTTCTTGTAAAACTTGCGAAACAACGCGCCCATTCAACGCAGTTTCAATCACTGCTGATACTTGACCTACTGATAAACTATAACGTGCAGCCGCAGCACGATCAAACTGAATTTGTACTTGTTTAATCGGAACTTGTGGTTCGAGTTGCAAGTCTACAACGCCTGCAACATTGCGCATAGCGGCTTCAACTTCAGTACCAATGCTGCGTAACTGATTGAGTTGGGGACCAAAAATTTTCACTGCGATCGCACTGCGCACCCCAGATAACACTTCATCCATGCGATGCGAAATAAATCCGCCAATACTCGGAGCAACTCCTGGTAATTTGGCAAACTCTTCACGGACTTTCTCTACCGTTGCTGCGCGATTTCTCATTCCCTCATCGCTAATTTCGATATCGACGTGTCCAAAATTGACACCACCCGCATCTGCATCTCCTGGCGCGCGCCCAGTGCGGAGTTGAATAGTTTCAAAGCGCGGATCGTCTTTGAGTGCGGCTTGAAGTGCCATTCCAGCTTGATTTGTCGTTTCTAAAGAAGTCCCAGGATAAAGCACCATCGCATTCACCAGCGATCGCTCTTGAAACTCTGGTAAAAATACGCGCCCTAGGAAAGGTAGAATAAGCATTGCGGCAATAAATGCGGCGATCGCCACTGTCAAAATCACACTGGGGACATTAATTGCAAACTTCAGCAACGGGCGATATAGTCGTTGTGCAGCGCGAGAAATCCAAGTTTCTTCAGTAGGTAATTGCTGATGTGCTAGCAAAATCGCACATAATGCAGGTGAAAGCGTCATTGCGACTAAAGTAGAAGCGAAAATCGATACTAAATACGCCACGCCCATAGGGGCAAAAATGCGCCCTTCGACTCCTGTTAGCGTAAAAATTGGCGCAAAAACAACCGCGATAATTACGGTAGAAAACAACACGCTGACTCGCACTTCCACAGACGTGTCATACACAACTTGAAACGGATGCACAGGATTTGTGGCTAACTGATTTTTGCGCAGTCCCCGATAGGCATTTTCCATATCCACAATCGAGTCATCAACGACTGAACCAATTGCAACAGCTAATCCTCCTAGTGTCATCGTATTAATACCTTGCCCAAACAAGTTGAGAATCATCATACCGACGAGTACAGAAAGTGGAATTGCACTCAACGTAATCAACGCAGTCCGCCAATTCATCAAAAACAGCAACAGGATAATTGAGACAATAATGACGCCATCGCGTAACGCACCTTGCACATTAGCGATCGCATCATCGATAAAATTTTCCTGACGAAAAGTAACAGTTACACTTACATCTTGCGGTAGACTCGACTGAACTTCTGCCATGGCAGTTTCAATTGCCTGTGTTACCGTAGGCGTGTCAGCTTGTGGCTGTTTGTTAATTGTCACAACAACAGCGCGTTGACCATCTAAACTACCATCCCCGCGTTGCAGTGCAGCACCAATCTGCACATTAGCAACATCACTCAACAACACAGGTGTTCCATTACGGGCAGTCACAACGGATTGCTGCAAGTCTTCCAGGGCTGTAATTCTGCCAATACCGCGAATTAATATCTCTTGATCGGGAGTTACCAGAAAACCCCCCGCTGCATTTGTATTCGCTGCTGCTGCTGCTTCTGTGACTTCGGCTAACGTGACATCAAATGCTTGCAACCGCGCTGAATCAACTAGAACTTGATATTGACGAATATCTCCACCGTAGGCGATAACTTGTGAAACCCCAGGAACTGCCAATATGCGGTTTGTGATATCGCGATCGACAATTCGCCGTACCTCCATTAATGGTGTTGTTTCAGCAGTCAAAGCATATTGAAAAACTGTCCCAATGGGCGAAGCGATCGGAGAAATTTGTGGTGGCTCAATGCCCTGTGGTAGCTTACTTTGCGCTTGCTGCAATCGTTCTGTCACGAGTTGACGCGCTTGATAAACATCGGTTCTCCAACCAAAAATGACTTTAACAACCGAAATACCCACAGCAGATGAAGAACGAACGGTTGTCACTCCAGGAGTTCCGTTAATTGCACTTTCAATCGGTAGTGTAATCAGCGCTTCAACTTCTTCAGGCGCGAGTCCTGGGGCTTCTGTTTGAATCTCGACTTGGGGCGGGGCAAAATCTGGAAATACATCTAATGGCATTTGTGTCAAGTTATAAATTCCTAACACAGTTACCGCGATCGCTCCCAAAACAACAAGCCAGCGTCGGACAATCGACCACTTGAGGATGGCATTTAACATATAGCAGAGGTCAGGGATCAGAGGTCAGGGGGACGGAGAGTTATGAGTTCTCAGTGTTGAGTGTTGAGCTGAAGAGAGTGATGAATGTTGAGTGTTGAGTGTTGAGTTAAGAATGCCATCAAGGTCTTCTCATAACTCATAATGTGCTAAGGCACCGCTACGCTAACAAAACGTGCTAAGGCACCGCTACGCTAACAAAACTCAAAACTTTAATAATGTTCTAATCATATTGATCGCTGCTATGGCTGATCGATTTGAGGATTTGGCTCGTGGTGTTGCTTGTTGAAAATAACTAAGCGGCGTTGGTGGCGACGACTCGACCAAACACCCGCCATGAACGCTCCTGTGGCAATAACTGCACCTCCCCCGACTCCAACTAACCACCAAGGAAGAGGATTTTGAGTTTGCGATTGTGGTTGACTTGGGGTTTCTTCAGGAGTATCTGCTGTTGTCGTATTACCAGCGCGTAAAGATTGGGCATAAAGTTGCGGCGATCTCTGCGTCACGACTAAATCTCCTTCAAATAAACCGCTCTCAACTTCAACCATGTCACCAAAAGTTTCACCCAAGGTCACTTCAACGGGCAAATAAGCACTACCATTTTGAACATAAACGAGTTGACTACCATTTGCCTCAACAACTGCACTACTAAGAATTGCTAATCGAGGTGTTGCAGTGCGATCGGTGAGAATTTCTAACTCGGTAAACATTCCTGGCTTAAGTTGTCCTTCAAGATTATCAAGTTCTGCTTGCACTGGTAGAACTCGCGTTTCTCCTGCTACGACTGAGCCAATGCGCGTAATTCGTCCGCTGAAGGTGCGATTAGGTAGCGCCGCCACCTTAGCATTAACACGCTGATTTGTTTGAATTTGAGCTAAATCTTTTTCATAGATATTTGCCGTAGCAAATACGCGGCTGTTATTCATAATCGTCATCAGTTTACCACCAGCATCCTGAAACGATTGACCAAGCGTAACTTCGCGATCCACAATCGTACCGGATATAGGAGCAGTTACCGTGACTAACCCCCTAGCATTCGCTTGCGTACCAAGTTGTTGCAGTCTTGTTTGATAAGTCGCATTACTCAAATTGATGCGCGACTGCGCGACTTTAACTGCTGATTGAGCGCGTTTGAGTTGTGTTTCTGCTGCTAATACATCTCGGCGACTGGTTGCTTTTGTTAATTCAGCTTGAGCTTGCGCTAGTTCGGTTTGCGATTCGAGGGCGTTGCGACGTGGTAGCGCACCTGCTGCGACTAACTCGCGATCGCGGTTGTACTTTTCTTGAGCAAAGTTAACTTGACTGCGGGCTTGGGCAATTTCTGCGGCTGCGATCTGTGCGTATTGCTGATAATTTTGTTGCGCTAGATTCAAATCAGCTTGCGCTTGCTGTAAATCTGCAATTCCCTCGGCTTGTTTCTCTTGAGATTCTACTCGCAGTTGCACTAATTCTGGACTGGAAATAACAGCAACTGCTTGCCCTTTCCTGATTGCATCACCAGGATTAACTAACAACTCCACTACTGTACTGTTCAGTGGTGCTGTCACCTCAACTTTTTGATTGGGTAAAGTTTCAATTTGTCCTGTTGTTTTAATTCCAATTGCTAACTGCTGACGTGTCACGGGTTCAACTTTGATACCAATACGTTTAGCAGTTTCTGCATCAACTTGAATCTCACCAGGAGCTTGATTTGCACTGCTTCCCTCACCAAATTCATGGCTGTGTCCACCATGCGGTAAAACCCTACTAGAAGTTGCAAAGAAGATAAAGCTGAATACTACTCCAGAACACAAAATTGTTGCTGGTTTAATATAGCTAAGAAGCACACTGTTTCCCCATGTCCTTAAAGGCTCAAGTTGAAGTTTAGTTACCTGCATCGGTATTTGTATGTATTGTAAGTAGCTGAGTATGGAAACCTTAGATGTTCAGCTTCTCATGTAAAAATGAAATTAGGATGAAATATTTTATTCTTGGTAATTTATCAAAACGTCAATTTGACGGAAGAGCTAAGCGGTTGAAACCGCAGCTACACATACAAAACCTATCTTTATAGGTTTCTACAATCCTAATTTTTCGTAGTCCACGGAGGTGGATTTGGTTTATTGAGTTGCGAATTTATTCGCCAAGCTCTACAGAAGCTGTAGCAATCATTAACCCCCATACAATCCCAAAGCGAACTCTTGTAGCACGGGAAATTTGATATCCTGCGGATGTTAGTAAAGAATGAAACTCTGCTTGCGTGTAACATTGCTTGTAAGCAGAATCAAAAATTGGTAACACCCAGTCGCAGATTCTACACAGTAAGTAATCTTTGCACCAATCTAAAATGACGACGTGACCATGAGGCTTGAGAACGCGTTTCATCTCTAGCAAAGCCGCCTGAGGATCGTCAAAATAGTGAAACGAACTCGCACACACGATCGCATCAAAACTGCGATCAGCAAAAGGTAACGCCGATGCAGGAGCGGTATAAAATGAAACATTAAGATACTTGCGACATTTTTCGCGGGCGATCGCGAGCATCTTCTCGGAAATATCCACCCCGACAATCTTTTGCTGAGAATTATCAGCGAGTAGTAGCCGTTCAAACTCTCCTGTTCCACAGGCAACATCGAGTACAGTTGCAGTTGGTGAAATATCTGCCCAAGCTTGGAGAAACGATAACGTACTACCAACATAGCTGCTCCAGCGTTGATCGTACACCGCTGCCATTTGGTCATATTGCTGACGAACCTTAGTTTCAGTCATGCTAAATCTCCACGGTGCCATGAAAAAATCACACTCTTCCTCCGACTGAAGTCGGCGCTACCTAAGAAAAGTGTACCTTCGTACACTAAAACAGAATATTTGTCAGTAATTACACGGTGTTAGACTTTGTTCGGTAGCGAATTTATCAAGGAATTCTATTGCTTATACCAAGCTTGTCGCCACTCTTGCATCTGCTCGATTTCTGTCTCTTGTGAATTGATAATTTCTTGAGCCAAATTTCTAATTTCAGGACGCTGAGATTTCTCTAAAGCATCTTGCGCCATAATGACAGCGCTTTCGTGATGAGGAATCATCGCATCAATGAGGCGTCGATCAAATTCAGCATCAGCAGCCCCTAGATCGCCATGCATCATCATGCTATGCATCTGCTGTTGAGACATTGGTACGGTTTCACCTGTCTGAGGATCGTAAGCGACGGGAGCGTCACTGGCTTGCGGATACCATGCTTGTCGCCACTGCTGCAATTGTGTAATTTCCCGTTGTTGCGCTGCAATGATCTCTGTCGCTAGCTCTCGAATTTCTGCGCGTTGAGATTTTTCTAAAGCTTCTTGCGCCATTTCTACAGCACCTTGATGGTGGGGAATCATCGCATCTATAAATCGCAAGTCGTAGTTCTCATCCGCAGGACCTAAATTCATTGCCATGGCATGATCCATACCATTATGCGGCATTCCCTGCATATCATGAGTACCTGACGCTGGTGTATTTGTTACTTGCGTTTGAGTCGGCGGAACAGCTGCACAAGATACGATGAATCCACCTGTTGCAGCGATCGCCATAATATTTAACGCAAAACGCTTTTTTAAAAGCATCTTTGAATCACTCCTCAAAACAAACATTTTCATCTTATAATCTCTAGTCAACTGGAGAGTCAATAAAAGAGGCGATCGCACCATACCCCATTTAGTTTGCTCTGTAAAAATGAAATAAAGATGAAATGCAGATGAGTGGTTAGTGGCTAGTTACTAGTGGTCAGTGGTAATAAAAGAAAAGTTTATATGTAATATTTCTCCCCTACACCTCAGCTTCTTCTACTCATAACTAACTTACTGGCACTGTAAAGTAAAACTGACTGCCCTGATTTTTACCTCTAGACTCAGCCCAAATTTGTCCTCCCAAACCTTGAACAATCTGGCGACAAATTGCGAGTCCTAGCCCTGTTCCACTGGAGATGCGTCGGAGATATTCTTCTTCTTGCGAGAAACGAGTAAATATGGCTTCTAACTGACTTGGTTCAATACCTCTACCTGTGTCAGCAATACAGACTTCAATCAGAGAAGTGCGCTTGGATGCTAGCTTATTTTTTAGCGATCGCGCCTTGATTGTGACTTTACCATCAGGTGCAAACTTTAAAGCATTATCAATTAATTTAGTCAAAACTTGAACCAGTCCTTCACCATCTGCCAAAACAAGCGGTAATTTTGATGGTAGATTGACAGCTATACGAGCCAAATCTTGTGGCGACCACCAAGCTTTGAGACTATTCAGGGCTAAATTAAGACATTCCTGGAGTGAAATTGGTTCTAATTGCCAATGAACCTGTCCACTTTCTAAGCGAGAAAGCGTAATAAAATCTTGAGTGAGCTTTCGCAGACGCTCAGCATCAGTCAAAGCTGTTTGCAGCATGACTTGCTGCATTTCTAACGTCATTTCTGGTTCAGATGCTAAAGTTTCCAAACAAATTTGGATTGTAGATAAAGGAGTACGCAATTCATGACCAACAATCGCAATTAAGTTGCTCCGAGTGCGTTCTAATGCAGCTAATTGATTGTTAAGTTCTTCGAGGCGAATATATGCTTGCGCTTGAATTAAAGCAACACCGACTTGATTTGCGATCGCTTCTACTAAACCAACATCTTGCTCTTGCCAAATATAGGGTTCCGCGCCTGTGTGATGAATTTCCAACATCCCAAGTAGTGTTTCTTGGTAAATCACAGGAACGAGTAACCACGAGCGAATCCTAGAACGTGATAGCAGAGTTGTTAACGCCGGATTTGCTTGTAAGCTAGGAAGTTTGGTTACGTCTGTAACAGCGATCGCTTTTTCGGTTGCTACAGCAGCTTGAAACAAGGGATTATCAACTAAAAGCCAAGTTTCTCCTTTTAACGCCGTCATTCCAGGCGCTAGGGCTTCGTACTCAATCGTGACATCTTGATAAATGCGATCGCAACGATACAGTAAACAGCGACAATGCTCAAAAGTTCGTCCTAATTCCTCTACAGCCGTCGTGAGAATCTCGTGTAAATTCAACGAACGGCGAATTGCAGTAGTGATTGAGTTAACGAGACGTTCTTGGCGTTCTTGGGTTGCGATCGTGCGATAAGCTTTCAACAAGCGATACTGACTTGCTTGCAAATGAGTCACTAAGCGTTCAGTAAATGTTACAGCGTCAATACTTCCTCGTCCCACTGACGCCATGAGTGGAATTGCATTTAAACTGAACCTTACTCGCGCTTGTTGTATTTTCTGGGCTAACTCTGGTCGGTAAACTAGAATCCTTGCAAGTAAAAGATGAGCGACTTGACAGCTAATTTGCCGATCAAAAGTCCAGATTCCCTCAAACTGTCGCGCTTGATCGATGACTGGAGGCGCGTCTGGCGTGAAATGCTCTTGACAAATTAAACAAGCCGTGTATTCCTGCCCCACAACAACTAAGTGCCACTCATTTACCAGCTGATCGCGATGATCGAAAGGAATTGTTTCGTAAGGTTCGGCTGCAGATGCAAAGTTAGACTCTGGTGTAGCCAAAACGTAAACTTGATCAGTGCGTTGGGCAATTTGCTGATAGCGTCTTGTTTCGGTGCGATAAAAGCGTTCGCGTTGAAAATTGGCGATGACTAACGGTTTATCTTTCCCATTGAGGACTAAATCTTCGATCGCGTGCGATAGCGCCGTTAAGGAAGACTTGAAATACCTTTGAGGATGTAAGTCAGGTCGGGCTTGAAGTAACTCCTGGAGTGGAGAATGCAAAATCCTCATCACCAATCTACGTAAAACCTAATCTGTAATGTCCCTCAGCCCAAATGGTGAGGGATAAGTTAAATTATCTCTCCAGATCCCTCATGAACCTGCAAACGAGAACAAAGAATTTTATCGGATAAAGTCGCATTAACGAGCTTACTGGTGTGGATTTCTAACTCAGCTTCTGGTGGTGCTGTAAAAAAAAGTCTTTGTCCAGGAAAAACAGTTCGTTCAAAGTACCAGCTAGGGATGTTAGAAATGCGGGTAATCTGCAACAGACTAGTATGATTGACGTAGCAACATAAGATTTGGCGATCGCATTCTGTTGTTGAGGCAAAACTTTGGGTCATAAAATAAATCCTTACTCAGTTGTACTGCTAATTTGCAAGTAAGTCTCCACTTAAGTTTGCCCCATTTAGAACGGTTTGGCTTAAATCTGCACCACTAATATCTACTAATCTTATCTCTGCATATCGCAAATCAGCACCTTTTAACTTTGCTTTGGTTAACTTAGCGCGATTTAGTTGGGATAACCTCAAATCTGCTTTAACGAGTAGTGCTTCGCTCAAATCTGCTTCCCTGAGGGTTGCCTTAATTAAAATTGACTTACTCAAGTTTGCTTGATGTAAAGTTGCTTGAGTCAAGTCAGCCCTCCACAGAATTGCTCCAGCTAAGTTTGCAGAACTTAAGTTAGTTTTTCTTAGGTTAGCAGCAGTCAAGTTAGCTCGCGCTAAGTCTGCGCCCCAAAGAATGGCACCTTGTAGATTAACTTCACTTAAGTTAATTCCCCGTAAATTGGCAAAGCTAAAATCTCTCTCTCCTGCTGCATATCGCCGATTCAGTTCATCAGCATCCATACGGTTTTTTCTCAAACTTATATGAGCTTAAGAAAGTTATGAGTTATGAGTGTTGAGTTTAAGAGAGTTAAGAAATTTCTTTTAATTAATTCAAAACTCAAAACTCAAAATAATTGCTTCCGCACCTTTGTTTGCGAACAATTCAAAACGTGCTAAGGCACCGCTACGCTAACAAAACTCATAACTCATAACTCTTTATGATTCAACACTCTAGTTTTATCGAGGGCGTAGATTTAGTAGTTCTTGTGGAGACGCCAGCATATCAATTGCAACGAAGAAAATTTTGCCTTGAGGATTGAGTAAAAACCGCCAACCAATGTTCATTCCTACATTCACACCAAACCAAGGCGTTTGAACGACTCCGGTGACTTTCAACTGCTTAGAACCATCGGGCAAAGTCTCTGATATACCTTGTTGTGGCATAAGATTTAGCCCTTGTGCTTCGGATCGCATGTATTTTGCGATCGCATCAGGACCTACAATTGGCTTTTGAAAAGGTGGTTGCAAAGCACCATCAGGGGTAAATAATGCCAGCGCAGCCTCAAAGTCATCAGCATTCAACGCAGCAAAATAGCTGAGAACTGTAGAGTCTGAAATTCCTTCAACTTTAAGCTTTGTCGGCGCAGGTTCAGTACGTGGGAACATCGGCTCATCGGCTGTTTCTGTGGGACTAGGTGCGACAGCATCTTCAAATCCCATATCGACTACAGCATTACGCAATACTGTAATTTGTTCGCCTGGATCGAGTTGCTGAATTGCCGCAAGTACTGCTTTGACACCAGGAGTCATTTGATAGTCTGGAGGAATAGGAGCAACAACTCCTTGCTTCATTAGTTCCCCTAGCTCATACCAAAAAGCCAACTTAGTATTAACACTAAAGAACCCATAAGAACGACTGAGTGGCGTATTCGCACGGCTAGCCAAATCGCGCATAAATTGTGTCTGATCAGCAGCTGACATCTGCTTGACTTGATTGAGCAAACCCTCTGCGAGTTGTAAGCGGGCTGCGCCTACCGCAGCCGGAGTGATTGTCCGCCCCATCTCGGTATAGGCATACCACAGTAGTGCCAATTTATCATCGACGTTAAGTTGCTCGAATAGCGCGATCGTTGCCGGAATCGGACTTGGTACTTGTGTATCAGTGAAGATAGTTTGTGCTGATTCGAGTGTATAAGTCATGGTTGGAAACTCCGATGGCGTTTTTTAATTTGCTTTCAAAATTTAGAGACGTTAAACCTAAGAAAGATTAGCAAAAAAGCCTATTAAGCCGTGTCCAGTGAATACTTCCAATGCTAGTAGTGACACAAACCCAATCATTGCTAAGCGACCGTTAAGCAATTCAGCATAAGGTGTAAAGCCAGTTTGGCTTTCTTGTACATACATCTTGGGTTCAATCGCAAAGGTGTTTGCTAAACCTCTGTCATCAATAACGTATTGGCGTGCGCTCATAAAACTCTCCGGCTCTGTGTCTCTTTTATGTAACTAAATGTAACAGAAACTCTTAAGTTTTGTAAAGTTTTTTAGAAAAATTGTTACACAAATTGCCTAAAAGAACTTTTTGCATACCCCTTGACTCTCTAGTTGAGTAGAGAGTTTACCATATAGTCATAGCAAAACGGTTTGACCTACCGTAAACCGTCAGATAGTGCCTTTGGCAAAGAAAGGAGCAATATGCTCAAAAAATCAATACTTTACGGGCTTGTAGGTGTACTTGCAGGTAGTGCAATTCCAGCTTTGATCGTCAGTGGTAGAGCAAATAGCCAAGCACTGCAGTCTTCTCCTTGCAATATGACCATGCATAGCGCCATGGCTGGGAGACAACAACAGCACTTCATCGAAATGATGATTCCGCACCACCAAGAAGCAGTAGATATGGCAGAGTTAGCACTGGCAAAAGCTCAACGTCCTGAAATTAGAAAATTGGCTGAAAGTATTAAAACCGAGCAGACACGAGAAATTGAGCAGATGCGATCGTGGTACAAAAAATGGTATGGCACCGAAGTACCTGCAACCACGATGACTGGCATGGAAATGCGTCACGGAAGAGGACAAAGAATGCAGGGAATGGCAATGCGATCGCCCATGATGAGCATGGATATGGAATCTCTGAGAACTGCATCTGACTTCGATCGAGAATTCATTCGTCAGATGATTCCGCATCATCGATCAGCAATCATGATGGCGCGAATGGTTGCCAACCGAGCAGAACGTCCAGAAATTCGTAACTTGGCGCAAACAATTATTCAGTCGCAATCCGCTGAAATTAACCAAATGCAGCAATGGTATCAAGCCTGGTATCAGTAGATTTTTTATTCATCTCTAAACTTATGACACTCACACTCAAAGTTCCTAAAATGGCGTGTTCAGCTTGCGTAAATACAATTACCGAAGCAATTAAGTCAGTAGATGCTACCGCAACTGTTCAAGCTGAACCAAAAACCAAACTTGTCAACGTCGAAACTCAAGCATCCGAAACCGTAGTTAAAGAAGCTTTAGCATCTGTTGGATATCCCACTGCTTAATTGAAAGGATTCTCTTATGGAGACACTCACACTAAAACTCAGAGGTATGAGTTGTGCCTCTTGTGCTAACAACATTGAAGAAGCCATTCGCGCAGTTCCAGGGGTAACTGAGTGTAACGTCAACTTTGGTGCAGAACAAGCCGCAGTCACATACAACCCCGACAAAACCAACATTGAAACAATTCAAGCTGCGGTTGATGAAGCAGGATATTCATCCTACTCACTCCAAGACCAAGAAATGGTAACTGGAGAAGACGACGCGGAAAAAGCCGCACGGCTAGCCGAATCAAAAAAGCTGCAACGTAAACTTTGGTTGGGAGGTGTCATTAGTATCATCCTCGTCATTGGCGGATTACCGATGATGACAGGGCTGCATTTACCTTGGATTCCTATGTGGCTGCACAATCCTTGGTTTCAACTTGTGCTGACGACTCCGATTCAATTTTGGAGTGGAGAATCCTTTTATCAAGGAGCTTGGAAAGCCTTTAAACGCCATACCGCCACGATGGATACGCTAGTAGCACTGGGTACAAGTGCGGCTTATTTCTATTCACTAGTACCAACGTTTTTCCCAAACTTTTTTCTCGCGCAGGGGCTTGAGCCAGCAGTTTACTACGAAATTTCTGCGGTTGTGATTACGCTAATTTTGCTAGGAAGGTTGCTGGAAAATCGAGCTAAGGGTCAAACTTCAGAAGCAATTCGCAAACTCATTGGCTTGCAAGCACGCGATGCGCGTGTGATTCGTAACGGACAAGAAATAGATATCCCGATCCAAGAAGTCAGAATTGATGATGTGATTTTAGTACGTCCTGGGGAAAAAATTCCGGTTGATGGTGAAGTGATTGAAGGTGCTTCGACGGTTGATGAAGCAATGGTGACGGGTGAAAGTGTCCCTGTGAAGAAGCAGCCAGGGGACGAAGTTATTGGCGCAACGATTAACAAAACTGGTAGTTTTAAGTTTCGTGCTACACGGGTTGGTAAAGATACTTTTCTGGCGCAAATTGTGAAGCTTGTACAACAAGCGCAAGGTTCTAAAGCACCAATTCAGCAACTCGCCGATCGCGTTACCGGATGGTTTGTACCTGCAGTGATTGCAGTAGCGATCGCAACTTTTATCATTTGGTTTAACTTCTTGGGCAACTTAACACTCGCAACCATTACTACCATTGGTGTATTGATTATTGCCTGTCCCTGTGCTTTGGGGTTAGCAACTCCTACCTCAATTATGGTAGGAACGGGTAAAGGAGCAGAAAATGGTATTTTAGTCAAGGGGGCTGAAAGTTTAGAACTCGCACACAAAATTCAAACGATTGTTTTAGATAAAACGGGGACAATTACCGAAGGTAAACCTACAGTGACAGATTTTGTGACTGTCAACGGTACAGCCAACCGTAATGAATTAAAACTCATTCAGCTAGCAGCATCGGTAGAACGTAACTCAGAACATCCCCTAGCAGAAGCAGTAGTGAGGTATGCCCAAGCGCAAGAAGTTGATCTTGCACAAGTGAAAGACTTTGAGGCGATCGCTGGTAGTGGCGTGCAAGGAATTGTGAGCGATCGCTTAGTACAAATTGGTACGCAACGCTGGATGGAAGAGTTAGGCGTTGATACTCGCGCCCTTGTAGAACGCAAAACAACATTAGAAGTTGCGGGAAAAACTGCGGTTTGGATTGCTGTTGATGGCAAAATGCAGGGACTTATGGGTATTGCAGATGCGCTCAAACCATCTTCAGCACAAGCTATTAGAGCATTAAAACAATTAGGGTTAGAAGTCGTCATGCTCACTGGCGATAACCGTGCCACAGCTGATGCGATCGCGCAACAAGTCGGGATTGATCGTGTTTTTGCCGAAGTGCGTCCCGATCAAAAAGCGGCAATTGTTCAATCATTGCAAAGAGAACGAAGTAGACATTCAAAGTCTAAGATAGTTGCAATGGTAGGTGATGGTATCAATGATGCACCAGCTTTAGCCCAAGCTGATGTCGGAATTGCTATTGGTACGGGAACTGATGTGGCGATCGCGGCAAGTGATATTACTTTAATTTCTGGCGAACTCCAAGGAATCATTACCGCAATTCAACTCAGTCGCGCCACAATCCGCAATATTCGCCAAAATCTCTTCTTCGCTTTTATCTATAACGTTGCGGGTATTCCTATTGCTGCAGGAATTCTCTTTCCTTTCTTTGGTTGGTTACTCAATCCCATTATCGCCGGAGCAGCAATGGCATTTAGTTCTGTATCTGTTGTCACTAATGCCCTGCGTTTACGTAACTTTCAACCAGAAGTCTGATGGTGCAGAAGAAGCAAAAGAGGCTAAATCATGTTTAATAATAGAAGTCAAATTTGGGGAAGTTTTGTTGGATTAGGGTTGCTGTTGGGAACTGCATCAGGTAGTGCAATCGCACAAATGCCTCATGAAATGCCAGGTGAAATCGCCCCTACAAACCAATTTCGTCGGATTGAGCAACCTTTAGGGTTAAGAGTTGGTGTAACGCTGGGTGGTATTGCCTTGATTGGGTTAGAGTTATGGTGGTTTTTGCTAAGTAAAACTAAAGCTCAGCAAGCACAAGCCCATCAGGGAATTCAAGAGTTAACAATCGCAGTCGATGGCGGTTATCAACCCGATCGCATTGTAGTAAATGCAGGTCAACCTGTACGACTTAACTTTCTACGTCGCGATCCAAGTAGCTGTCTAGAAAAGGTATTATTCCCCGACTTTCATATTGCACAAGATTTAGAGTTAGATCGCGTCACTCCTATTGAATTTACACCCGCAAAGCCAGGACAATATCAATTTACCTGCGGCATGAATATGTTTCGCGGTGTCGTGGAAGTGAAATTAGAGAACGTCTGAGAAGTATCAAATATAACTTGTACGTTAGATTAGACATATAAAGAGGAAAGCACACTATATAAACTTGGTTGACTTCTCTCCGGTCGCGCATACACGGAGATTCTAAACTGATGCTACGTGGTGCCCTGAAGCCGCACCACTTCACTTTGTCAATTTAGCTAACCAGAGACGAATTCTCTGGGGCGCAGTCAATAACGCCCTACTGATTTCACTTAGGTCTAACCCAAGTGTTACCGCTTTGCGAATAATATTGGCACTCGCCTGAGCATCAGCGTTAACGTACCAATTCAACGCCGTTCGATACAAACCACGCTTAACTCGCTTGCCTGACGCTCTCCAATCACTGGGTTTTCCACCATGTTTGGGGAGAGTATCGTTATCCAAAAACGGGGTGAGTTGCTTGAGTAGGCGGTTGCCATCAGCAGATTAATCTTTGAGATGTTTCTCGGAGGAACGGTGGCACGATTGGCAGACAAATAGGATGGGTTAAGCATGTTGAGTTATAGTTGACGAGCAAAGATAGCGCGAGGCAGTGGATATAAAACCAATCGAGGTCGATATTGCTCATCCCATACAGAACTTGATCGCTTAGCTTGTGCAGAGTGCGATCGCCCTCCCGCTTCAACAACTCATCGCCCATATCATCCTCTCCACCACTTCAACAATGCGATCGCCCATAAAAGACAAAGGTGCAATCTGTTTGCAGCGAGATATAAAATAATAGAGCTACCCAGTTTGATAGTGTCAATGTTGGAGATGCGAACCGATGACAACTAATCTTGAAATTGATCAGACGTTGATCCAGGAAGCGTTGACTCTGGGCGGACATCGAACAGAGAAGGCAGTTGTTGAAGCGGCTTTGCAAGAATATATTCAGCGGCGTAAACAATTGAAAGTTTTGGAACTTTTTGGCACGATCGACTACGACCCAGACTATGACTATAAGCAACAACGGCGGCAAGCATGAAGGTTGTTGTTGATACTTCTGTCTGGTCGTTGGCTTTGCGACGAAATCGAACCCTGGAGGAGTCACCCCAAATTTTGAGGCTGCGTGAGTTGATTGCCGATGATAGAGTTGCTTTGTTGGGAGTGATTCGGCAAGAAGTGCTGTCAGGAATTCGGCAGATAGAGCAATTTGATCGGTTGAGAGAGTATTTACGAGCATTTCCTAACCTTGAACTGGCGATCAAAGATTATGAGTTGGCTGCTGAGTTTTACAACACCTGCCGTCGCAATGGGATTCAGGGAAGCAACACAGACTTTTTGATTTGTGCAGTTGCTCACCGTCGCGGTTACAGCATTTTGACGACAGATGGTGATTTTGCGTTGTTTGGTGAACATCTTCCGATTACTTTATGGCAGTAAGCAATAAATCAGGCAATAGTTTTTGCGTCATTGGCATAGGCGATCGCCCATATAGTCCTCTCCACCACTTCAACAATGCGATCGCACTTTGAAAGGTAAACGTGCGTTAGCAAAGCTTACCGGAGGTATCGCGTAGCCTGTAAATTCGCACAACGTCTTGAAGAGGGATGCGATCTGCTTGCAGCAGCGCTAACGCCTCCGGCTTCGCTTCGCTGGCGCTATCGCATAGCGTGTGCGAAGTCAGGAAAATGTAGGATAGAAGTAAACATAAACGGGCGAACATACCATTTGAGAAGTTGATTAAGAGGTTTATATGCGACAGGTTTCAATGGTAGAAGTGGCTGAAAACTTGACTCAGTGGATTGATTTGGCGATACAGGGAGAAGAGGTGCTGATTCTCAAAGATGGGCAGCCGATTGTGAAGCTGATGGCAGTAGAACCGATTAAACGTCGTCCGCAGTTTGGTAGTGCAAAAGGGCTAATTACAATAGCCGATGATTTTAATGAGCCATTAGAAGAGATGCGAGAATACATGGAATGAGACAGTTGTTGGATACTCAAAGTTTTATTTGGTTTATTACAGGTAGCTCTAGGATTACGGCGAACAACCGAACTCAAATTGAAAACAACGAAAATTTGCTTAGCCTTGTCAGCGTTTGGGAGATTGCGATTAAATCTAGCATTGGTAAGCTGAATTTAGGGCTTTCAATCGATGATTTGGTAGCGCAGCAAGTGATTAACAATGGAATTGAACTTTTGCATATTACCGTTACTCACTTAAGTGTTGTAGCAACATTACCATTGCACCATCGAGATCCGTTTGACCGTTTGTTGATTGCTCAAGCAATCGCAGAACAAATGCCAATTGTGGGAGCGGATCAAGTATTTGATGAATATGGCGTTGAGCGGCTGTGGTAGAGCGAACAAGGACTAAGTTGATCGCCACTCGATGTAATCGCCCATATCGTCGTCTCCACATCTTTAACAATGCGATCGCACTTTGAAAGGTAAACGTGCGATCGCGCAGCGTGTGCCTGGTACGTTCAGCTAATCGTAGGGTGTGTTAGCGTTAGCGTAACGCACCGCTCCAGTGATTCCTATTGCCAACCGTAGGGCATATTAAGCTCAGAGATACCGTTGCAATTTAATGCCAAATTATCGAAGACCTCAGATTTCTGGCGGCACCTATTTTATAACTCAAGTTACTTATCAGAGGGAGCCTTGGTGTAGTGACATTGGTAGAAAAGCTCTCAGAGAAGTGATTGTCAAGGTAAGAGAAAACTATCCGTTTTCCATTGATGCGTTTGTGTTGCTACCGGAACATTTTCATGAGACTTCTTGCAAAAGGTCAATTAGACAGACAGGCTTTTATGTAAGTAAAGCTCATAGTTGTACAAACCAGCTATGAGGTTAAACCTCAACCCAAAGCGTTTTCGACGATTCCTATAGCGCTCAGATAAGATGTTAAATACCTTAAGTTTACAATGTACGTTTTCCCTTATGACTCTAATTCTAGCTAACTCTCGATTTCTCTTTTTCTCCAAAATACTCAAATTGCTTTTTTTCGGATTCTTTTTAGGAGTTTGACTGTTGAGATGAAGTTTTTGAATTCCTTGATATCCTTTATCTCCTAAAAATTTGATATCTTCTCTCAACTGAACCTTACTTTTTTTAAATATCCGAAAATCATGCTCTCTACCCTTACCATGAGAGGTACAGATGATTTCTCCTGTGCCTTGATTTACTACTACTTGTGACTTTAGTGTATGTCTTTTCTTTTTACCGCTGTAGAACTGTTTTTGTTTTTTTGGGGACGTTCTATTGGAGTTTCCGTAACATCTACCACTACTGCTTCGAGCTGATAATCTGACTGTTGTAATTTTTTCTTGCCAGGCAAGGTAAAGGCTCTTGAACTTACCAGTGTATCTTCAATTTTTCTAATAATTCGATATGCTGTTGACTCATTCACTCCCCACGATTGCCCAATGTGGAAATATGTCCGATATTCTCTCCAGTATTCTAATGTCATCAATAATTGGTCTTCCCAGCTCAACTTACTAGGTCTACCTGGTGGTTTGTCTGACTCAACTTGTTTTATGACTAACATCATTGCCGCAAAAGTCTCAGGCTGCACGCTACATAAGCGTTTGAACTCTGACGGCTTCAGGTGTTTGACTGCATCGTAGCTCATAGTTTTTGATCTACTTATCTCACTTTCCTCTACCCTTTTGCAAGAGGTCTATTGTCTTTTGACATTGCCAGCGGAGGATAATGATTTTTCGGTGCGTTTGCGCCTCATCAAAACCTATGTTACTAAGTATTATGGGCAGGCATTGCTAATCAAGCACGGGGTTTCACTGTCACGACAAAAGCGCAGGGAAAGCAATCTTTGGCAGCGTCGGTTTTGGGAACATTTAATTCGGGATGAGCAGGATTTGGCGTTGCATTGTGATTATATCCACGTTAATCCAGTTCATCATGGGTTATGTCAAACACCTCAAATGTGGCGGTTTTCAAGTATTCATCAGTTTATTGCTTAGAAAATTTATGCGCCAAATTGGGGGCAGACTAGATGTCCAGAGGTGTCGCTGGATGTTTTGGGTGAATAGTCAGGCGGTGCGTTAGCGAAGCGTAACTACAAGATCGGCGATCGCACTAAATATTTATATAAATCATTAATCACAATATTAGCTGCAAGTGGGCTATTTCCTGCCCATGCATTAACACCAAAAAGATAAACCTGCCTTTTTGAACAGCTTTTAGGTTTTTCCAAAGAGGTTT